>CAZNRQ010000920.1:0-1501 GCA_964574845.1 uncultured Bacteroidales bacterium | reverse complement strand
GTCTTGATGAGAATTTGTTATTTCAACTTGCAAAGCATCCATCAATGATTTAACCAAGTCTTTTTGCAGAAATGGATTAACATTGTTCCAATGTTGCTTTGACCTTAGTCTTTTCTACTTCTGAACCATCTTTTAGCTTAATATTTACTGGAATCCCATTGTAATTACAGGATAACCTGAACAAAACGGCCTCAAGATACTTTTTCCTCTTCTCGCTAGTTTCAAAAAAGCCGTATAATGTAGAGATAGTTGTATCAGAACCCTTTTTTACAGATTTATTCCACTCGACAAAAAACGAAGACGCAACATCACTATTAAGCTTTTCTTCTAATTTTTCAAGGACTCCACTAAAATTGTTTTTATTTATATACTCATTCTTATCTAATGGAACAACAAACAATGGTGGAGTATATTGGTCCCCAGTTTTGTAAATTCTTTCCACAAAAGAATTGAAATCATCGGTATGTTTTGACCATAATACAATTCCGTAGGTCCCAAAATCATTACCAATTATGCTAGTAAAATATTTTCGGATTTTCCCAATATTGTTCTTCAAATTCTCCTTATCATCAAGGTATAAATCAAGGAAAATCAATTTCCTATTATTGAACGGTATTCTTTCGCTTTGCAGTGCTTCAATTTCAGCAGGAGTGTAATGTTTCACCCATATATCTTTTTCTTCAAGAAACTCTTGAAGTTTCTCAATTTCCGCTTTTGAGTCGTCAATGATTAACGCACTAGTAATAAATTCTCGGATCATATTCAGCTTATTTTTTTTCTTTTGGAAAACAGAGTGCAACAATCGCTTTATTGACTTTATTTTCTCGTAAAGGGTTTGGAAAATCAATTTCATTGTCATCAGAAATTAATATAAGTTTGCCTTTCATTGCGGCCATCATTTCTTTTGCAACGTGCAGACCCAGCCCCGATCCAATATTGTGAGGCTTGCCTGTTTGGAAAGGTTCTACTGCCACATCTAGGGGTATATTAAATCCTGGTCCGTTGTCGGAAACAATAATAGAATGATAGCCGTTAATTTCATCAGTAATATACACCGAAATATATCTATTAGATTTTCGAGCATAGCTTAACCAAAATATTGCATTGTCCAACAAATTCGTAACAACTGATATTGCTTCTGCTTTTGCTAAATAAGCTTCTAATTTGGAATCTTGCCAATTAGAAATAATACTAATTGAATGGTCTAAAAATCTAAATTCATAGTTATCCAAAGCAATCGAAACAATTTCGCTTAAAGGATGTAATTTTATATCCGACTTTTTCAGCATCGCAGAATATCCTCTTATAATTTTCTCCAAGGATAGTGAAATTCGTATTGCCTTGTCCTTTTCATTACGCTCAATTGAGCCAGATAATTCCGCAATAAGTTTATCCAATTCGTGAATTACAATCCCTAAATTTAAACCAACATTTGCGCTTTTTATAAGCACCTCTTTAACTTCTTTATATTGCTTATTAATTCGGTATAAGTATTTTAAAA
>CAZNRQ010000919.1:0-1510 GCA_964574845.1 uncultured Bacteroidales bacterium | reverse complement strand
ATTATTATCAGAGGCATTTGTTTTATGTTTAATAATTTGAACAGAATTAGCTTTATTCCACTGTTCTTTGGAAGTTTTTGTATCAATTTCTGTTTTCGAAATTACAACTGGTTTTGCATCATTTGTTTTTGCCCTATTGACTGATGATTTTGGATTATTATTGGATTCTTTGGAAATTGTATTATTATTAGTCGTTTCATTAATATCAGGAGAATTAGAAGAAACTGCCTTATCGCTTTTTTTTGTAACAGGGATAGTATGATTGTTCACCTGGTTAACTACGGTTGAATTTTGGGAGGCAATCTGACGGGTTCGGCCAGACGAGAATGCACCTGAATACCAAGCAACACCCACTATCATGAGCAGTATTGCGAATATCACCACATATTTTCTTAACGACCGCCAGGCATTAAAATACAGCATTCTCCTGAAAACGCTGGTTTTAACAGCTTCCGGCGGCAATTCTTCGAAGCCTGCAAAGGCTTGTTCGAACAACTGGTCGAGTTTATCCATATTCTCTTTCATATCACCATTTTTATTTTTTTGTTCTGAATGGTCTCATTGATTCTTTGCGCAAGCATCTTTCTTGCTTTATAAAGTTGTGTTTTAGATGTATTTACTGATATTTTTAGCTCCTCGGCGATTTCTTTATGACTTTGATTTTCGATAGCATACAGATTGAAAACCGTACGATAACCACAAGGCATCTCTTGTATAAAACATAAAAGTTTGGCAGCATCAACCATTTCCAACAAATTGTCATAAAAGGAGTAGTTATCTTCTGCCATATCGCCCAACAACTCGCTCTCCTGCTCATCAATATCCAGCGAACGGCTATTTTTCAGATTATCCCGAATATAATTTAAAGCGGTATTGACCGTAATTTTATGCATCCACAGATAAAATGGCTTTTCGGAATCGCAATTTACTTTGTGAATGTTCTTGTATATCTTCACCAGAGAATCCTGTAACACATCCTGCGCTTCAGTGCGGTTTCCGGTATAGCGCAAGCAAACCCCATAGAGCCGCGAGGAATACTTCGTATACAGAAATTCCTGGGCACTTTTGCGCGCTTTTGCACATCCATCAATAAGTTCGCTTATACTCATCAGCACATTGATCTATATAGTAACACTTGCTAACGAAAAAGGTTGCCCGGCAACCGAAAAAAAAGTACAATTTATTTTGCCTGCAAGTTCAGTTTAGCCCCTTCAGAAAGCATAAAACCGTAAGCATCTTCATAATTATTCTCAATAACACCATCAAGTATGGCTTCGCGAATGGCCGTTTTTATAATACCCACTTCGCGACATGGCTGAATGCCAAAAACCTCCATGATAACTTCGCCCGATATGGGTGGTTGCCAGTTGCGTAAACGGTCTTTTTCTTCTATCTCGCGCAATTTGTATCTAACGATCTCGAAGTTGTTCATAAAACGCAGAACCTTTTTGGTGTTTTTCGAGGTGATATCCGCTTCACAAAGCATCATAAGATCATCAATATCATCGCC
>CAZNRQ010000918.1:0-1510 GCA_964574845.1 uncultured Bacteroidales bacterium | reverse complement strand
TATCGCTTAATGCTTATGGCTCGCCAAAGAACTTCATTGCTTATTTTACCATTACGCCCCAGATATTTGAGAGTTTCCTTGCTTATGCAGAGGCCAAAGGCGTAAAACGCGACGACGAAGGCATCAAACTGGCCGAGAAGACCCTGAAAGCTCAGATCAAAGGTGGCATAGGCCGGAACATATATGACGATGCCGCTTTCTATCCCGTGGTCCTGCCTGTGGATGTGATCTTCGAAAAGGCTATGAATGTTTTGAATAAATAATCTGCTTTATTTACCCGATATGGAGTCCTTCTTCACCAAAACCATGCTGCTAAAGATCCTGAAGTTTGGGGTAGTGGGCATGTCGGGGATGATCATCGATTTTTCCACCACTTATCTCTGCAAAGAGATACTGAAAATTCACAAATACATTGCGAATGCCATGGGTTTTGTTTTGGCCGCCAGCTGGAACTATGCTTTCAACCGCATATGGACCTTCGAAAGCCACAACCCTCACATTGGCTTTGAGTTTTTGCGCTTTTTCCTTGTCTCTTTAATAGGGTTGGGGATAAACACCCTCATACTTTGGCTGTTGGTGAGTAAGGTCAAACTGAACTTCTACGTATCCAAGCTCTTTGCCATTGGCGTAGTACTGATCTGGAACTTTGTGGTGAATTGGCTGGTGACGTTTAGTTAGTTTTTTCGAGTTCTGGTTCAATAAAAATACTCCCTAACCTTACAGAGCATAAATCTTATTTTTATTTCCCGCAGACCTGACTGCCGTCAGGCAAGTTCTCGCTGATTTACACAGATTATTAGGCGTGTATTATCCTATCTGCGATTATTTGCGGTATCAGCGGGAACCAATACCTGAATCTTTTACGGTATATCCTTCTTCTCAGGTTCGTCTTCGTCCCAGATCACATTAAAGTCGTATTTGTCTTTTTTATCCTTGGGATTTTTGTTGACGGTACTGTCTTTTTTGAACCAGCCAAATTCGCGGTTCAGTATCTCTTTCAGACTCTCTTTTTCTTTCTTAATGCTGGTGTTGAAATTGGCCTTCATTCCTTCTTTATCCAGGGTATGATAGATGGGGTTGTCCACCGTACCGGTTATGCGGAAGAAATATTTTTCTTTATGCAGACCATCGTCGGCAATCTGGCCTATATCTTCCACCTGGTCGTTGCGATCCTCGCCTTTGTTCCTTAGCTGGGAGATAAGAACGCTCAGGTGATAATCTATGGTCTGATCGAAGCCGTGGGTGCCGTTCATCTTGAAGTTTATGGCACTGCTGTTGATCTCCATTTCGGGAATGTTGATCATCTGATCTTTGATCTCAATGGTGTTTTTCAGTGTCTGGAACTTCACATGCGAAAGGTCGCGGCCCTTCAGGTACTTGGTCAATCCCTTCAGCGGTTCATAGTCTATCAGTTCCCCGTTCTCAATGCTGATGTTGGCTTTTCCATATATGGTAGGTTTTTCCACTTTCAATTTACTCGACCATATGGAAGCAAACTGAACCGTTGCCG
>CAZNRQ010000917.1:0-1512 GCA_964574845.1 uncultured Bacteroidales bacterium | reverse complement strand
CCCCATGGGTTGAGTGTGAACCTTCATCAGCTTAACCCTTTGCGAATAGATTTTCTGGCAAAAACGTAAAACGTAAAACAATTTTTTTTTATATTTGCGTTTGTATTGCTCTTTTGTTTTTTGGTTTGATTTTTTTAATTTGATTCTGCAAATTACTAATCTGAAACTTGCATGATGTTAATCTGTTAATCAAAATGTCCTGTTATGAAAAATAAAGATTATGACTATTCCCGCAATTTTTAACCAAATACCCTAATTCCATGAAAAAGTATTATAAACTAAGCAATTGTGAAACCATTCATTGGGCTATCGATCATCGCAACCTCTTATCAGAAGATTTGCAAAAAACTTTGGACAAGTTTATGGCTGATATACGCAGCCTGGATGACTTTCAGTTTCACGCAGATCATTTTTTAGACAAGATCCTTAATAAACTTGCCGAAAAACAATTTCCCGGGATTGAGGTTTCTTATCGTGAAGAAAAATTCAATGTTATGGATGGTGATTGTGATTTTGTGGATTTTATTCCTGTGATGGTACTAAAGATCATAACCGACCAGAAAGCAGGCAAAGAGGCAGCAAAACTATATGCTGAAGTCGAAAGCATGAAGTCAGAATCAGCTCAGGTGGCCAAACCCGAATTGTGGACCGATGCCGATCGTAATAAACTTCCTGCCATGAGCGATGCAAAATGGCAACTGAAATGCAGGCAACACAATGACGAAGCCCTGCAAAAGTTTAACTATGATCAAAAACTGAAAGCAGAATATCTGGTGACTATCAAAAAAGCCCTGCTAAAATATATGCCCGAAATACAAAATTTCGGTACTGACGAAATGATTGTATACGACCATATTTTAAACGAATCCTTTAAGGTTTATTTGAGGATATGCAACACGCTGGCAAAAAGGTTTGATTATGGTTTGGAGGACGAAGCCTTTGAGGTTTTTGAATACGAAAAGGACCTTAAAAAAAAGATCAGCAAGTTGTCGAAAGCAAGGAAAGCCGAAGGAGAAGCCAAACAAAAAATGCGTTGGATGAGTGCAAAAAAATAATCAGAAGTATCAGTCACTCATACTGCCATTGGCTTATCGTGATTCCTATCTCCCCGCGCAATTCCTTCTGATAATCAATGCCAATTAATGACTACTTGTCACCCGAAGCAAATCATCAATTAAAACCTTATGTCGTCAGGATTTTGTCTTGTGTCCCACACCAGATGAATAATAATGGTTTGTGATATAACCGTATAGAAAATTTTATAATTACCATGAATTAATACCCGAATGTCGTCCATATCAGTCTTAACTCCTAAATAGGGATGTTTTAAAAGCAAGTCAAGTATTTCTTTGATCTCCTGGTTTAGCTTGCGACAGTAAGTCTTCGACCCATTTCTTTCCAGATAAAACTCAAGTATGAGACTAAAAATTTTATCAGCCTTGTTGGTCCAAATTATTTTTTTAGCCATTTTTCGTTTCTTGCAAACACATCATCATTTGAAATGGTTTTACC
>CAZNRQ010000916.1:0-1513 GCA_964574845.1 uncultured Bacteroidales bacterium | reverse complement strand
CAGTGGAACTGTATAAATTGTAAATAAAGTTTCCATTAATTAACCCGGAAGCGCTTTCGATACATATACCGTAAACATTAACAGCATTGGAACCACCATTTGAATTAGAAAGATTGTAAATTGTATTACTGTTTATTGATTGAGATGATGAACTTAAATCTGCAATTCCAATTACCGAAGCGGCACTTGCAGCAGTACCTGTACTCTGGCTTGCGGAGGTTAAATCGTGTATTGAATTACTTGATATAGTGTTTATTCCATAAACTGCATAAATGCCAACTAATCCACCGGAAGTAGCAGATGTATATCCATAATTATTATTCAAATTAGCTATGGTATTTGAAGCAATAGTTACCCCTGCGCTACCCGTATTTTCACACATAATTCCATATACATTTTGACCAGTTGCTGCAGATGTGGCTGGAGAAGAAGCGTTAATACTGCTACCAATTGCAGTGCTACCAATGGTGTTATTAGAAATGGCTGGTAAAGCATTTCCCGCAACATATATTCCACAAAAGCTATGCGATGTGGTTGACGAACCAAATGTTATAATATCGCCAATATGAGAATATTTGATAGAAGTACTAAAAGTACTTACATTGTATACTCCATAGGAAGTTGCATTAGTATTACTTGTTATACTTATACCCTGAGCTGCATCAGCACTGCTTATCGAACCAATTTGATTAAAATAATTTGATCCTAAAGAAGCCAGTTTAACAAAATTAGTTCCTGATGATATATATATACCATAAAAAGGATTTGCATTACCACTTGATATATTAATGTTTTTAATAATATTTTGAGATATGTCAGAAGCGGTTGTTGTTGTTGTTGCATTAATCCAAATACCATAGAATTGAGTGGTGGCTCCGGTTCCTAATATTGTTAAAGCCGATCCAGAGCAATCTGCGCTTGTCCCTCCAATTTTATTTTGCGAAATTTGATAATTACTCCCGTCATTATTAATATAAATACAATAATAAGCACCAGCTGTACTAGTTAAAGAAGAGGCAAGATAAAAACTATTTCCTGACAATGTCCAATTACTTGAATACGCTTCAATATCAATTGCTTTTGAATTAACCGCTGCTTTTAAAAAATTATTAAATTTAGAACTCGATACACTGTTTCCAGTATTTGGATGAGCAGATGAACCTAAAGAATAAATAATAGGTTCACCCATTGATTTTCCATCAAAAGTACAACCGATTATCTGATTTGAACTATTTCCTGTGCTACCCGTTGTTCCTAAAAATTGAATTAATCCATTACTGGGAGTGCTAGCAGTGTTAGGACAAGTAATTAGGCAATTCTGTATCACATTGGAACTTGCGCCATTAATAAACTGAAATGCACAAGAAGAACTTCCTGTGTTTGAATTTAGAAAAGTTAAGGTATTGGCTGTACCGTTATTGCCATCAATAGTTATGTTGCTCGATCCGTTAAAAGTGATCAATGCACCGTTAAATGAGCCAGAAATAGAACATGTAAGCCCGCTACTAATACT
>CAZNRQ010000915.1:0-1518 GCA_964574845.1 uncultured Bacteroidales bacterium | reverse complement strand
GTATATAAATACGTGGGAAATGGAACTGATTGGAATTGGAGTCGAACAGGATATGCACAAATCTCTAAAAGTAATTCCAGTGTAGAAGTTTCTGTAAATTTTGCTGATATAGGGATGACAAATGCAAAAGAAATTTTAGTTTCCTATGGCAGGAATTTCGAAGATTTTGCTCCTATGCCCGGTTATAATATGGCAACACTAAATACACATATGGGGATTAACACCGGTTTGACATCTGCTTCCACAACTTTAAACAGTCAAATTGATGTAAATGAAAAACTTATAAATCTAAATGAGGGTATTGTATCCGATCCAATTGATACTGCTTCTGGGGCTCAGCTTATAAGTAAAACTCTTATGTCTGTAAAGGGTGCAATTCCATTAAACTTTTCAGTACAGTATAACTCTCTCCTGTTAAACACTGGAGTAATGGGAAAATCATGGTCACACAATTTTGAGGGAAATCTTGTTAAAATTGATACAAATAACCTTATTGTAAATTGGGGTGCTAATAGAAAATCAAAATATGTATTGAACGGATCTAAATTTGTATCTTCAAATATTTTTTCTCCATATGAGAATATTACAATTGATGCTACTAATAACTATGTCCTTGCCAAGCAAAGCGGAGAAAAGATTAAGTTTGATTCGGATGGGTTAATGGCAGGAATTATTGACAGAAATAACCATTCTATCGACTTAAGTTATGACAATAATAAAAAGCTCATTACGGTGAATGAGAAAATTTCCGGGAAAAAGTTGTATTTTACTTATGGTACTTCTGATATTTCTAACAATCCTGAAAAACTTATTAAAGTGAATGATGATTTGGGAAGGAATATTCTATTTGAATATGACACACAAGGCAATTTAACAGGCATTACTGACGCAGTGGGATACAAAACAACATATTTAGTCAGTGAGAATGGACAGATATTAGAAGCAAATGATTCTGAGGGAAGAAGACTCTTTAAAAATATTTTCGACGGTTTTGGAAGAGTTATCGTACAAGATGATGCTACAGATACAAACAATATAACATCTTTCCAATACGATGAGGCAACCCAGCCGGGATTAATAATAACTACAGTTACAGATAGAGTTGGAAATTCAAAGATATTGACACATAATAGTACCAACTATCAGTTATTATCCGTTGTAGATGAATTGGGAAAAACCACGAGCTTCATATGTGACAACATGGGAAACAGAATACAAACAACAGATCCCAAAGGTGCTATAAACAAGGTTACATTTGATGCAAAGGGGAATTTGCTTACCTCCATAGATGCATTGACTAGAGTCACAAAATTCACTTATGATGCCAATGATAATGTATTGAGTATTACCGATGCCAATGGCAAAATAAAAAGTTTTACTTATGATGGAAATAACAATTTACTGTCAGAAACAGATGCTTTGGGTAATATTACAAGCTATACATACAATGCAGATGGACTATTGATATCAAAAAAATCACCAGAAAGATGATGCCGAGTAAAGGCATCTAAGGAGCAT
>CAZNRQ010000914.1:0-1518 GCA_964574845.1 uncultured Bacteroidales bacterium | reverse complement strand
GGATATTATATTAGTAGATCAACGAGGGCAGCCACAAAGACCTTGGCTCACAATAGTTTTTGATGATTACAGTCGCGGTATTGCGGGTTATGAACTTTCTTTTGTTGCACCTTCTGCTATGAAAACTGCTCTTGGACTACGTATGGCAATTTGGAGAAAAAAAGAACCGCTTTGGTCAATCTGCGGTATTCCTGAAACATTGTATACGGATCACGGTTCTGATTTTACTTCATTGCATATTGAGCAGGTTTGTATTGATCTAAAAATTAATATAATTTTTTCAAGCATAGGTGAACCTAGAGGTAGGGGAAAAATTGAACGGTTCTTCTTAACACTAAATCAGCTTCTTCTTTGCGAGCTTTCTGGCTATACAAAAAATAGAAATACCAAACCTCAATTAACACTCACCGATCTTGATGTTCTGCTACGAAAATTTATTATTGAATACAATCAGTGCGAGCATTCGCAAACAGGTTTTCCTCCAAAGCAACGCTGGGAACAAAATGGATTTTTACCCCAACTACCCGAAAGCTTGGAAAAACTTGATATGCTTCTGCTTACTATTAGAAAATCCCGTAAGGTAATGCGTGACGGCATTCATTTTCAGGGGTTGTATTATATTGATCCAGTGCTGGCAGATTATGTCGGAAAAAGCGTCATCATTCGTTATGACCCTTCAGATATTACTTCCATACGTGTTTTCTACAAGGAAAATTTTTTATGCCAACCTGTTTGCCAGGAGCTTAGCGATCAAAGCATCGGATTGAAAGAAATTCAAGCAGCACGTCTTGCAAGAAAGAATGCGTTACGCACAAAGATTAATCAAAGATTATCACTGGTGGATGCTATTTTAAATACCAAACTAAATGCTGCTTCCATTGAAAATTCGATAACAACAAACAGCCCTACATTAACCAAAAAATTAAAACTGAAACTTTATGAATCAGACTGAATTCATTATAACTAAAGAATACCAACGGTTTGTAGAATTTTGCAACGCTTGCAAAAAAGAAAATTATATCGGCCTTTGTTATGGTCCAGCCGGTGTTGGGAAAAGCATGGCAGCTTGCCACTTTGCGCGATGGTATGAAATAAAACAAGAATTAGAAGTTAGGTACCAGAATTTTATGGATTATACTTGGCCGGCTATAGAAATGCATAATTGTGATACGATTGTTTATGTTCCACCGGTTGGTAATTCGCCTGCCTTAACTCACGTTACTATTCAACAACTTGCTGACGATTTTAAAACTCTTGTTGAGCTATCTATTTTCAAGGATCAAGAAGTTCCATTGAGAGAAAGGCTAAGGCAACGAGTAAAATTGATAATCGTTGATGAAGCAGATCGATTACAGCCAAAAAGTCTCGAGCAAATAAGGGATTTTTACGATCGTCAGTACATTACTATTATATTAATTGGCATGCCAGGGATAGAGAAGCGCTTAATTAGATTTCCTCAGTTCTATTCCCGAATAGGTTTTGCTCATGTTTATAAATCACTTAGCAAAGAAGAAATTA
>CAZNRQ010000913.1:0-1520 GCA_964574845.1 uncultured Bacteroidales bacterium | reverse complement strand
GGATAAAATAAAAGTAGTACAAACCTTATGGGATGATATTGCAGAAGAACAAGCCATTGACACACTTTCTGCCGATCACAAAAAGAATCTGGAAGAAAGGCTCCGAAAAATCGAATCGGGCGAAGCTCAATTTATCCCCTGGGCAGAAATACAGGCCAAATTTAAGGGGATCTGATGAAATATCAGGTTACCATACTTTCGGATGCAGAGCAGGATATCAGCAATGCTTTTGTATGGTACGAAATGCAGCAAATTGGATTGGGCAGCTCCTTTTACAAAACATTAGATCATTCTGTTTCATTCATTTCTAATAATCCTTTAAGTTGCAGTGTCGTCTACAAAAACGTAAGACGCTTTGTAATCAAAAAATTTCCTTTCGGAATTTATTACGATGTTAATGCAGCAAAAATGGAAATCCAAATAATCGGAGTGTTTCATTTTAAAAGGAGTTCAAAAGTTCTCAGAAAAAGAAAATAATTCGCCCCGTTCGGCATAAGGCTCCGGACCCTCCGAAGGAGTCCTATGAACGGTCTTTCTATTCCTTGCTGTTCTGCTATTCTTTTATCCGCCAAAATCATTAATTTTGACTCCGCTGTACGGCTTATGCCAGTCCGTTATTTAATAGAAATCACTTTGACTAAAGCATGAAACACCTCCCCTCCTACATAAAACAACTGGGCAAAGTTGCCTTGCTGTTGCTGGCTTTCATGAGCCTGACCAGGGGATTGCTTTTGTGGCTCACGGTGTTCACCGCCTCTGTGACCTTGCCTCATTCGGCCAAAGATATGGCTTGGGCCTTTCTCTTCGGTCTGAGGTTCGACGCCGTGATAACGGCCTATGTTATGATGCTTCCCTTTTTGGTATTGGGTTTGTATTCTTTCTTTTCCCGGCCGGGCAAAGCGGTGGTGCGTGGGGTAATGGTTTATTTTATCATGGTTTGCATGTTGCTGGCTTTTATTTTTTGTGCCGATGTCCCTTATTTCCTTCAGTTCGGTTCACGCTTAAGCACAGCAGCCTTGCTATGGATATCGAATGGCCGTTATATACTGAAAATGATCACCGCCGAGTGGACCTTCCTCATATACCTGCTGCTGTTCGTCTTGCTCAGTGTGGCTATTTTCCTGTTTTTTATCAAGTGGGGACGTAAGTTTTTGGCTCAGCCGTCTCACCAAACTCATTTCTCAAAGTCGCGCAGACTGCTGATAAATGTTTTATCCTTTCTGATACTTGGATGCATATTGTTGATCACAGCCCGCGGAAGCCTGAGCAAAAAATCGCCCATACGCATAGGGACCGCTTATTTTTGCAACGATCAGTTATTAAACAAGATCGTCAACAATCCGGTATTCACTTTCGGGTTTTCGGTACTCGAAGATATTTACGGCAGCGATAAGATTCAACTGATGGACGAAAAACAGGCACTTAGCCTGAGTGCTGCCTATTTGTCAATGCCGGTAAACGATTCACCGGCATTGACAAATAGGCAGCACTCAGGCTAAGTGCCTGTTTTTCGTCCATCA
>CAZNRQ010000912.1:0-1523 GCA_964574845.1 uncultured Bacteroidales bacterium | reverse complement strand
CCTGCTAATCATCTGGAATATTACATTTATGGTAAAACAAAAGTTAAAGATTTTGTTCGTAGTTTTCAAGGATTAATAACAATTACTGAAGCAAAAATTTATATAAAGAACGAATTACCTCAACAGGAGCAGAAATATATCGAGAAAAGTCCTAATGAAATTACTTTAGGTACACCGACTCTTGGTGGAGATGATGACTTAAAGGATTATGTCCCATCAAAACAAGGATATGTGATTGGCAAGTACGAATTTTTTGAAGACTCTGACCAGAAAGAAACAGGAATTTTAAAAGGTAATTTTCTCTCAGATTTCTATGTTGACTCAATTGGAAGATTAGAATATGATGATTTACTTGCCTTTGCAGATGGATATTTTAACAATCAATTTTCCGGGTCTTGGATGGATTACAAGACTTCAAAGACATTAAAGTGTAATTGGGGTGATTTTCGAATACCAGAAAGCGATAGTCTTGATAATGGTAACGGGGTGACAATCTTTCTACCCAGCAATAAATTTGAAAAATTTGGTTGGGACAATTACATTCGTGCATACAATTATGAAGGAATAACAACTGGTGCTGATGGAAACTCAATAATTAGTCCTGATAAAATTGCTGCACAAATAAAAGAACAAGAAAAATGGTGGTTAGATAAATAACAATGTCGATTATTAAACTCGAAAACATGAAAATCAACAATTACATTATTTGCTTACTGATACTGTTTTTCGCTTGCGAAATCATTAATTGCAATATAGCTCAAAGTCAAACCGCATCAAAAAACTATAGTGGCTACATCGATGGTAAATACGAAATCAAAATGACCTTGACCCAAAAAGGCAATGAACTTTCGGGCAGTTATTTTTATACTAAAATTGGCACACCGCTTAAATTAAAAGGAACAATAGACAACTTAAATAAGTTCACCTTAAATGAGTTTAATGGTGATGGTAGTATTACCGGAGTCTTTTCCGGAACTATCAACAACAGTCAGATAACTGGCAATTGGTCAAAACCTGATGGAACTAAAAGTATGTCGTTTGTATTAATTGAGAATTCAAATTCAATTACAAGTTCAAACTCAGATTTTGCTAAGTTCGTATCAAATTTCACTTCTTTGCAACTTCCTATATCAAGTGGATATACTTGCAGCGAGAACGTAATAGATGAAAAAACAATAAAGAAATTCTTACCGGGAGATGAAACCGATCATTCATTTCCTGAGAGTTTCTGTGGTAAAGTTAGAATTGACAGCAATTATCTGGCAATTTTTGTAACAACTCAAATGGGCGTTGATTTCAACGTTATCATGTACATCTACGATAAAAACGGAATATATCGCGACAAACTGGAAGTTGTGTATTATGGCCAAACCAGAGGCATTGATGAAATAAATGGTTCATACTTATTAGAATATGGATGGAATTCAACAATTTCAAAAGACTTAAAAATTAAAATCGAATATTTTTGTGAATCAAAAGAAATCAATAACTACCAAATTCGTAATGGCAAAATTGTTAAAATA
>CAZNRQ010000911.1:0-1524 GCA_964574845.1 uncultured Bacteroidales bacterium | reverse complement strand
GGTTGGGGTTGGTAAGTTTATAGGCCAGTGTTTACTTGCCAACAATACAAAACGTCGACGAAGTTGTGGTGTACCATAATCCTGGGCAGCAACCACACCGCAGTCCATTTTGTATTCTAATCTTTCAAGTAGTCTTTTAAATTCTGGGTATGGGCCTTGCTCGTGTGTAGGGACTTTCTGTAAACCAGGAACATTTTCTATAAACACAAAATCTGGCTTGTATTCTTCGATTATCTGTCCGAACCTCGTTAATAAGTTTTTGCGTTTATCGAGTAAAGGGCTTTCTGTTTTTTGCTTAGTAAATGGCTGGCAGGGAGCACATCCACAGAAAAGCTTATAACTGTCGTTATATTTGTCAATAACGGGTTGCAAATCAAAAGATGTGAGATTTGTAATACTCTTGTGACAAAATACTGAATCTGGAAAGTTTAGGCTAAAAGTGTTCTTGACATCTTGGTCTATATCCAATGCAAAAACAATATCTATTCCAGCTTTTTGAAACCCTCTACTTGTCCCGCCACAACCACAAAAGAAGTCAAATGCGGCTATTTTTTTATTTTTTCTTATTTTAGCCATTTCCGCAACCTGTAAATAGCATCCCTGTTATAATGTTTTCCTTTAAAAAAATAGTTTAGCTTGTAAATTGCCTGCGCTCCGCTGTTTTATTTCCTTCTCGAAGTACATTTAATATAAACTTTGTCGCCCCACTAAAACACCTATTTATCACATCTTTATTAAGTATGAGCCGTTCATCTTATGGTCGGCTTCGCTAATTTTAGTCTGAGTATAGTAACCGGTATTTTAAATGTAAAAAATTCTAATACGATACAGCTGGTTTTAAATTTATCTCTTCTAGTACAATAGTTTCATATATCCCTGTTAAAATTACAGTTTCTTCTGTCAGGGGAAGCTTCTATATATAAATATCCTTCAACCAATTATATTATAAGCAATTATGGCAACCTTTGGCATACCGCTGTTCATCCTTTTCTGTTTCCCTGATAGGGCTGCCCAAGATGTTTCGTTATGTTACGCGTATCAGTACACTACCTATAATCCCAGATATATATAATAGCTTGCCCGTGAAATCTTCAGCGTTGTACAGATTTCACCGACACTGATGCTCATGTTTTTGCTCATTTTTCTTCCCATCTGCACTTTCGGATCATCTTTCGAGATTTTCGGCCTTCCACCTTTTATTCTCCTCGCCCTTGCTGCCGTCAGGCCTGCCTGAGTGCGTTCATGGATCAGACGGCACTCAAATTGATCCAGAGAGGTACCAAACCTTATGAAATTCAAATAAACCGGCAGGATGTGATCGCAGCAATAACTTCGTTTTCAACTTTAAACATGATAATATATTTTATCAGAACTAAATAGCTTCATTATATCCTATAATCCAAAATCACGGAAATAGGATAAATATGAGACTATTTCTGAGATCATCACATTGTTCAGTCCATCCCCTTTTCAATCCTGAACAAGCTCACCCATCTCCAAAAACTTCCCCCTGCACCTGTACTC
>CAZNRQ010000910.1:0-1533 GCA_964574845.1 uncultured Bacteroidales bacterium | reverse complement strand
TAAAAACAAAAAAACAAAAAAATTCGCCAAAATGGCGATTTTTTGTTATATTTGGCGGGATATGATCTTTATCATATATATTATAAGCGGTTATGAGTATTGGAAATATTTCTGGACGAAAGGCAGAAATCGCCCTTTTACAGCAGGCATTATCATCGGCAAATCCTGAATTTATAGCCGTTTATGGGCGTCGTCGAGTAGGAAAGACCTGGCTCGTAAGGGAGCTTTTTGACAGCGCATTATGCTTTGAGCTTACCGGAATACATCGTGCTTCACTAAACGATCAATTGGCTAATTTTGCTCACGCGCTTGGCAAGGCTGCAGGAGTGTCGCCATCACCACAGCGCCCGCAAACATGGTTTGAGGCGTTTGCACAGCTTGAACAGTTTATTGAGGCTATGCTGTCTCAAAAGGCAGAAACGAAGCGAGTCATTTTTTTTGATGAATTGCCGTGGCTTAACACTCCTCGCTCAAAGTTTTTATCTGCTCTGGAACATTTCTGGAACAGTTACGGTTCACGCAAAAATAATCTTGTTCTTGTTGT
Organism: uncultured Bacteroidales bacterium; assembly: GCA_964574845.1. Taxonomy (GTDB): domain Bacteria; phylum Bacteroidota; class Bacteroidia; order Bacteroidales; family CAIWKO01; genus CAIWKO01. Next base: position 989 of record CAZNRQ010000910.1, on the reverse strand, counting down.
CTGCGGTTCTGCTGCATCGTGGATATTGCAACATATTGTGCGTGCAAGGGGTGGTCTTCATAACCGTCTTACCCGGCAAATCCGTCTCTCTCCATTTACTCTTGCCGAAACAGAGGAGTTTCTTCTGCATCGAGGCATCAACCTCACCCGTTATCAAATTACCGAACTCTATATGGTTATGGGCGGAGTTCCATTTTACTTGATGCAAGCAGAACCCGGATATTCAGCAGCACAAATTATTGACAAGGTATGTTTTTCAGCAACAGGTTTGTTACGAACAGAGTATGACCAGTTATTTGCATCGCTTTTTGCCAAAAGTGAGCATCATCGTAAAATCGTCTCGTTGCTGGCCAAAAAGCATAGTGGTATGAACAGAAACGAGATTGTTGCGGCATCACAGTTCACAACAGGTGGATGGCTTACCCAAATTCTGGAGGAACTTGAAGCATCAGGATTTATTGAGTCACGTATTCCTTTTGGGAAAAAAGAGCATGATGTCATCTATTGCCTTACCGATGAGTTTACACTCTTTTACTTTGCATGGCTTAAACCTCTCGGCAAAAAAATAACTGAGCAGGGATACTGGATGTCGCGTCAAAGTGATCCAGCAAGAACGGCATGGTCTGGTTTTGCTTTTGAAACCCTTTGCATCAAGCATGTGCGAGCATTGAAATCGGCATTGGGAATTGCGGAAGTGCAAACAAGTGATGGCCCATGGCGTTATATGCCAGTTAAAGAGTCGCCTTTTGGAGGTACACAGATTGATTTGCTGATAGACCGGCGTGATGCCACAATCAACATCTGTGAGATCAAATTTTATCAAGGGGAATTCACTCTCGATGCAGCTTATACCAATGAACTGCGTCGAAAAATGAATGTTTTCCGCCAAGTAACCGGTACACGGAAAAACATTTTTCTAACCATGATTACCACGTATGGCGTAACCGATAATGCCCATCGAAAAGAGCTGGTATCGAATGTTCTTACAC
>CAZNRQ010000909.1:0-1538 GCA_964574845.1 uncultured Bacteroidales bacterium | reverse complement strand
GTCCTGTGTTTTGTCCCAGGTAAGCAGGAAATCTTTACCAAAAAGTTGTGTTTGGTTCTTTTTGATCTCGTTGATGATGTTTTGAATATTTTGCATAATGTTTTTAATGTTAAATCTAAAATCTAAAATCTAAAATGTCAAATTTAAAATAGCAAAGCGTAATTTGCATAAAAAGCCGAAGCTATCACCAAATCGTTCACAGGCACTTTCTCGTTGGGAGCATGCGCCAGTACCTCGTTGCCCGGTCCAAAACCTATCACAGGGATGCCATACATGCCATTGATGGTAACTCCGTTGGTCGAGAAGGTCCATTTGTCGATAAAAGGTTTTTTGCCGTAAAGTTCTTCAAATGCTTTCACTCCGGTTTGCACTGCGGGATGGTTTTCTTCTATTTTCCAGGTAGGATAGTATTTCTCCATACCATATTCCAGTCCGGTAAAGGCTTTCCCGTTGTAATACAATATCTCTGATTGGGCATCCATGCCTTCAATGATTTGGTTCACTTCGGCCATAGCGGTTTCTTTGGTCTCGCCCCAGGTAAGGCGGCGATCGAGATGTATCTTGGCATAATCAGCAACAGCACACAAGGAAGGACTGCCCGAAACAAACTCTGCCAAAGTGACAGAACCTTTGCCCAGAAATTCGTCATAAGCCAGGCGCTCATTCAGCTTCTCAATTTCGAGACAAACGCGTGATGCCATATAGATGGCATTTTTACCCCTTTCGGGAGCTGAGCCGTGCGATGAGATACCTTTGAAACTGATCTCAATCTCCATGCGACCGCGGTGTCCGCGATACAGGTTCAGGTTGGTAGGCTCGGTGCTGATAACCGTATGAGGCACAATCTTGTCTTCTTCTATGATGTATTTCCAGCAGAGTCCGTCGCAATCTTCTTCCATCACGCTGCCGACAAAATAGATGGTAGCATCATTGGCAAACCCCAGTTCTTTCAGAATTCTTCCGGCGGTAACGAAAGCAGCGGGACCGCCTTTTTGGTCAACCGTTCCGCGACCGTGTACAAAACCGTCTTTGATCTCTCCGCCCAGGGGGTCGAAGGTCCAGTTGGCCATGTTGCCGATATCCACAGTGTCTATGTGTCCGTCGAAAGCCAGAATCTTTTTGCCGTTGCCAATGCGTCCGATCACGTTTCCTAAAGGATCGATGAAAACCTCGTCGAAACCGGCATCCAGCATTTGTTTCTTCAATACTTCGGCAACGGTTTTTTCTTCGCTGCTGAGCGATTTGGCGCGTATCAGTTCTGCCAGATTATTGGCGGTATAATCTTTATATTGTTCGGCTAATTCCAGCACTTTTTGGTAGTTCATGAGGTTGTTTTTAGTGAATTAAGGGGGGCAAAATTAATATTTTTTTCTGAAGGTAAATGATGTTAATTGCATTGAATGACTATCAATGATCGAATAGAAATAATAAAAAAACAAAAAACAAAAAACAAAAAACAAATAAATTCCAAAGAATTAAATTCAAATTCCAAAATCAGGCTAAAGCAGATTTGGAGAATTGGTTTTTTGAAATTGGAT
>CAZNRQ010000908.1:0-1538 GCA_964574845.1 uncultured Bacteroidales bacterium | reverse complement strand
CCTTTATACTTCTAGCTGATAATTACATGAAAACAGGCAATGTTCATCAGGCAAAATATACCTTAAAGAGCATTATAGACAATTACGAAGGAGCCGACCTAATCAAGATCGCTCAGGACAAACTCGACAAGATAGTTGCCGATGAAAAAGCCGAAGAACAGCGAAAAGCTGAAGAACTGCTGAAACAGAATGAAACAGAACCTTCACTGGATATTAACATCATTAAATAACATTTCATGAAAGCGAACCTTAAAAACAACCTCATCATGAAAAACGTCATAATTACCTCGATTTTATTTCTCTCCTTTTCGCTGAGCCAAACATTGTTTGCACAGGTAAAAGATTACAACGAGAATGTTACGGTTATTGCACCTTTCCAGCCGACCATATCGGATGCCAATAAACTAAACTCCCAGCCGGTATTTACTGATACAACCATTACAATTCCCAAATTGGAATACCAGACGCTGACCCGAAAATACAAAACATCCTTTGCTGCCGAGCCCATCAAAGCAGCGCGCGTTGGTGAAGCTACCCTCACAAAACTCTATAAATTCCTGTTAAAGGCAGGTTTCGGAAATTACACCATGCCTTACGGAGAATTTTATGTGAATAACACTTACTCCAAAACCTATTCGGTGGGTGCTTATCTGAAACATCTTTCCTCATCCGGGAAAATAAAAGGCTGGGCGTATCCCGGGAATAGTGAGAACATTGTAAAATTCTACGGTAAAAAGATATTCAAACAGTACGTTATGGGTGGAAACATTACATACAACCGCAACGTTTATCATTATTATGGCTTTAAACCCGACGATTTTATAAACGACACTCTCTACGTTATACCTACAGATAGAAATACTTATAAGCAACGATTCAATCTTATTTCGGCCAATATCAATTTCAATACCCTGAACCCTCCTGATGCAACCAAGCTGAATTACGGATTTAATTTGAATTACTATTACCTGAACGATTATTTCAAAACATCAGAGAACAATATCGATTTTACTGCCGATGTGAATAAAGACCTTCATCTTTTCAAATTTACGGGTTCTCAAATATTGGGAATCACAGCCAGCGTCAACTATTTCTTTGGCCAGGACACGGCATTAAACTATAATGCCGGTATCGTAAAACTGTATCCCTATATTAAAACCACCTTTAAAGGGTTTGCCTTTAATCTGGGATTAGATATTTCGACAGAAGTTGACAGCCTGACCAAATTGCATTTCTATCCGGTGGCTGATGTGCAGTTTAATGTGGTTAAAAATATACTGATCGTTTTTGCAGGGATCAAAGGAAATCTGGAACAGAACAGCTTCCATTCCCTCACTACCGAGAATCCATTTATCGAGTCAAAAACCCAACTATATGCTTCTAGCAAGGTGTATGATATTTATGGAGGTATTAAAAGCAATATCAGCCGTACATTAAATTTTTCTGCTTCGGCGTCCTATTCGAACATCAAAAACATGCCCCTATTTGTTACCGACACTATGCTGTATTTCAAAAACAAGTTCATAGTGATCTATGAC
>CAZNRQ010000907.1:0-1540 GCA_964574845.1 uncultured Bacteroidales bacterium | reverse complement strand
GAATAATCCAATAAAATTAAAGCATAAAAAACATGGAAAACACAAAAACAAAATGGGGTATTGACCCAACTCATAGCGAAGTCGCTTTCAAAGTAAAACATCTGATGATCTCGAACGTGAAAGGAGTTTTCAAAGAATTCGATGCCAGTATCTACACCACAGGAGAAGATTTTATGACCTCCGAGATTGATTTCTGGTTGAACCCGGCCAGCATAGACACAGGAGTTGCCGACCGTGATGCGCATCTGAAAAGCGCCGATTTCTTTGATGTTGAAAACTTCAAACAGATAAGTTTCACAGGCGAATCGTATGAGGCAGTGGACAATGACGGAAGCTATACCTTGTATGGCAATCTCACCATCAAAGGCATCACCAAACAGATCAAACTGGATGTGGAATTTGGCGGAGTGGTTAAAGACCCATGGGGAAACGAAAAGGCAGGATTTACTTTGAACGAAAAGATCAACCGCAAAGACTGGGGACTTAACTGGAATGCCGCTCTGGAAGCCGGTGGTGTTCTGGTGGGCGAGGATGTCAGGATCAGCTGTGAAATCGAACTGGCAAAACAATCCTGATCGTAAGAATTAAAACAAATCATAAACTTAAAAACTAAACACACAATGAAAAGAACCCTTTTAATGACAATGGCATTGATTTTATCATCCATCATAACTTCACATGCCCAAACCAAATACAAAGCCGATGTTGCGGGCAGCAAGATCAACTGGGTAGGCAAAAAGGTAACCGGCGAACATACGGGGACCATCAACCTTGCCTCGGGCGAATTCACAATCAACAACGGCATGATAGATAAAGGAAAATTCGAAGTGGATATGACCTCTATTAAAGATGTCGATCAGACTGACGAGGCCTACAGAACCAAACTCGAAACCCATCTGAAATCCGACGACTTTTTTGGTGTGGTTGCCTATCCCAAAGCAACCTTTGTGATTGATAAACCGGTTAAAATTGAAAATGGAATCACGCTTGTCGATGGAAAAATTACCATCAAGGGCGTTACACAACCTATTGTGATCAAAGCCGTTTTCTCAGAAGGCAAGGACGGCATGAGGATCTATGCTACCATCACCATCGACAGAACAAAATTTAATGTGAAATACGGCTCGGGTTCTTTCTTCGAAAACCTGGGCGACAAGACCATTTACGACGAGTTTTATTTAACCGTCAGCGTGCTGGCTCAAAAACAATAAAATGTCAAACACTGTTCTTCATAAAGCAGCTACCCGCGGACATGCAAACCACGGATGGCTTAACAGCTTTCATACCTTAAGTTTCGCCTCTTATTATGAACCCGATAGGGTTCATTTCGGAGCTTTACGGGTGCTGAACGATGATACGGTGGAAGCCGGCATGGGTTTCGATACGCATCCGCACGACAACATGGAGATCATCTCCATTCCGCTGGAAGGCGACCTCGAACACAAAGACAGTATGGGCAATACAGGTGTGATACGCCATGGCGACATACAGGTGATGAGTGCAGGTTCGGGAATATTCCACAGCGAATACAACCACAACA
>CAZNRQ010000906.1:0-1541 GCA_964574845.1 uncultured Bacteroidales bacterium | reverse complement strand
ACAGAAAGCTTATTCAGGTGGTGGGGCAGAAGGGTTTTTCGGAATTGGAAATAACAATCTAATTAACAATGAGTTATTAAAAATAAAAGACACAATAATTTCAATATTAACAAATTAAATAACGAAACCTTATGGAACTGTACAGCTACCATGTTTTTCTGTTCCCATTTCAATGGCAATTTGCAGGAAAGCAAATGAAGGACAAAAAGCTCGAAGAGCGTACTTGCCTGAAAGATTTGATTGGCCTTTTTGACAATACCGAATGGAAACGGGGCAAGTACAAAACGGATACGATCCTGAATTATAACGAGTACAACTATTTTTATGGAATGGTCCGTGATACCCTTTTTGATGAAGGTGAAGATCTTGAAAAAGCCATCGTCGCAAACCTCACTTACGATATCCTGCCCGACACCCATCTCTATAGTTTCAAAGTCTGTACCGATGTAAAAGAAAAAACATACAAGACCTATTCGCTGCATATCGATTCCATTATCCTTCATCTCTATTCAACAGGGGTTGGAGTTCTCTCCTTCCACCTGAACAACCGGATCGAAGGACAAAGTAAAGAGGATGACATCCTGGACATCAACCAGGCAGGTAGGAGGATTTATCCCCCATTTTTTGGTATCGATGCAAGTTTGGTTGGCACTCAAGCCCAATTTGAATGTAGCGATTTCGCCAAAGGACTTGAATATGTCCAGACCAAGGAGTTGGCTGTCAATATTTCGGCTATTTCAGATGTAAATTATGAGGATTTTGACCGTTACAAGAACCCTGATTATTTTGGCAACAATCCATTCCAAATCCCCAACCACATCAATTTCCTGTTTCGGAACATTCCAATCACCGTTGACAAAAGCGATTTTAAAGGAAAGGATAAAAAGGTCTTTATCAATCCTTTGCTCGATGACCGGATGTTCGTCTTATGCTGGTATGGAAACGATGAGATCGTCAAAAAGCTTAAATTGAACACAGAAGACCACTGTAAAGACTCCAATGGTAGAATAGTATATCTTGATGATAAGTGGTGGTACAAGTTCATGTTCAACGACCAGAAAGATGCTACATGCCAGAATGATGCAATGAGAGAAAAGCTTATACAAAAACATACCTATACACGATGGAGCGATTATGGAACTCTTTATGGTATTAACAGGTATTCATTTGTTTGCCTCACGACCAACCTTGCAAGCTTAAAAAAATATAACGCAGCATTTATCGTCAACCATATGCAAACCATGTACTATAAACTGTGTGAGTTGTGCCTTGTACAACGTGCCTGTTTGTTGCGCTTTTCGGATGAGGTGGCGCATATCTCGACAATGAAAGACGATAAAAAGATTTCGTTGACCGACAGGGTCAGCAATCTTTACAAACAGTACATCCGCTTTGTGAACCGGATCTATTTCAGGGAGGTGACAGCTCAGGAACAAGGTATTGAACTCTACGACATGTTGCAAAAACACATGAAAATCGAGAGCAACGTAAAAGACCTTGACGATGAAATTGGGGAATTGCACTCTTATACCACCCTGATC
>CAZNRQ010000905.1:0-1541 GCA_964574845.1 uncultured Bacteroidales bacterium | reverse complement strand
ATTTGAAAGTGCAGAATTAATCATCAGTATCTTACCTGTAGTGAAATCTCTGTCAAAAGTGATAAGATCATCTAAGCCTTGTGAATAAGTTTCGTAATAAGAAAACCTTATGCTAGCAGTTTTTGATATTGGTTCTAAATAGTTAATAGTTAAACCAATGATTGTGCTTTTTTGGGCTCGGCCTCTTAATTGACTTAGTGTATCAATATGTGCAGGTATTACATGGATAGAGTCTAGTGATGTAATGTATTGATTGAGATTGGTATGACCAATTGAAATTACATTTGAGATATTTATAGACCGGCCTGTTTTTCTATAATTCTTAAAGTAAATCAATGAATGTGAGTATGAAATATCATTTCCAGGAAAAGAATTTTCTCTGAGACTAGTATTGACAGTAGTAAGCTGTTGAATCTTACTCAATGTATGAAATATGTCCAAATTGTATTGATTGGAAATAGTTACAGTAGGTTTGAATTCAATTCGTTCATAGGAATTAGGCCGCCATTTTAAACCCATTGCAATTTTTTGACTATTGACTGAAAGTCGCGCAAAACGGTTCACAAAAGTTGTAAAAAGAGTATCCAAAAATAATTGACTTTTTTCAGTTATATCCTGAATATCATTTTTAGCAGTTCCAAAAAAATATTGAAAATTGAGATTGAATTTATTGCCAATATCGTGGTTAAGATTTAATCCACCTCCTCCAGCTGCTTGTATCCCGCTACCTGTGCCACCAAATGAGATATTATTAATTGTTACGCTTCCAGATTCTGCGAAGTTGACATTGTTGATTCCAGATCTTCGGAATCCTCCAATATTGGTCAGATCATCATAGCCGAAAGCTCCTTTATTGATATTGTTTCCGAATGCGAGTAAGCTTACCTGCAATGTATCTCTGAAATGATTGAATATAGCACTTGCTTCGTATCGTCCATCTGTACCAGTACCAATCCCAATTCTTCCAAACCAGCTTTTTTTAATCAATCGTTTTAACTTTAGATTAATTACTTGACCAACAAGATTGTGGGATACAAATGGTTCATTTTCCAATTGATCCTTATCATTCGTGACCTGTATTTTGTCAATGATATTTGCAGGAAGGTTTCTGGTAGCCATTTTTGGATCACCTGAGAAAAAATCCTTTCCATCAACCATTATTTTGTGAACTTTTGTTCCGTTCACTGTAATATTTCCTTGCTCGTCAATTGTTATTCCAGGTAATTTTTTAAGTAGATCTTCTACGAGAGCGTTTGGAAGTGTTTTGAAAGCGGCAACATTAAACTCAATAGTATCTTTCCTCACAATAACTGGCGGGGTTTCTGAAATTAAAATAACTTCTTTGAGTTCTTTGGTTTCCTGAGAAATGGAGATTATCCCTAAATCCAGTTCTTTTCGATCTGCAGATAGTAAAAAATCTTTCCGAAAGGTTCTGAATGATTCGAAAGAAATGATCATCCGTAGCTTTATGTTTATAGGCAATTGTGGTATTTGGAAGATTCCTTGAAGATTGCTAAGTCTATAATTAACCAATACAGTAT
>CAZNRQ010000904.1:0-1545 GCA_964574845.1 uncultured Bacteroidales bacterium | reverse complement strand
TATTATAATTGCATACGAAGCCATTTATGTTAGTGGATTTAACAATCTATTTGAAAAGAATAATAGTATAAAAAATGAAGTTATAAAGGATTTAGATACAAGATTTTCTTTATCTTCCAACAAAGAAAATGAAAGACTTCATTCCGTGTTGTTTCAAGCCCTATTCAGTAAAGCAATTGCTTACTATATTGATATATATAGTGATGTCCCAATAATAGAAGTAATAATTGACAATATTGAAGATACCTTAAAAAATGAATTTGAAGAAAAAGCAAAAGAATTAATCAATCCATTTCCTTCAACAAAAGTGATTAAAGCATTTGACCGGATAGAAAAACAACCTGTCAGCGGTAAGATTAGTTTTAATTCTAATGATTTAAATGATGACATTTCAAGAACAACATTTTATATTACTGTAATCGCCAACGAATATACTATGATTGCTGATGTATTGGCTAACAGTATTAATCATTATTTAAAAAAGGCGATAGCCAAAGATGCAGATGCTGTGTTAAATTCGCAGAAAGCAATTGGCGAATATCCTTTAATGAACCTAATATATGGATTATCTGATGAAAATTATATTAACATTGTTTCGGATATTTTATATAAGAGAAAAGAATAATAGACTATTACCAATCGAGTATTCCGCCAATAAGCTAAAACCCATTCGGAGAGCCTCTCACACCGCTCCCGAAACCGGGATATATTCCCGTACAGGTCTTATTTGTTGCGGTTTCCAGAAATGTGGGATGGTGCAATTTATCGTAATAAGAGAGCAAAACTTGTTCCGGTTAATCGGAAGCCTCCAAACTTCTTTAGCACAACAGTTCACCTTGCCAAAATTTCTGAGAGTTACATCAGTGCATTAGAGCTTGTCCCTGCCTACCCCGAAAATCGGGGGTGCATCAGGTGACTTACACCCTCTGGAAAAGTACATTCGCTAATCAGTTCTTTTAGTCCGGAAAATTTGAATTTTTTATTGAAATTTATTTGTAGTAAATTTGTAAAAAACAAATAGGAATGATAACAACAGTTAAAAAGGACATTGACTTGATTGAAACGAAAAAAATTCAATTAATTTCGATAATTGCGCAAGTTCATAATATTGATTTGCTGGATGCAATTGAAAATCTGATTATTAATTCAAAATCTGATTGGTGGACAACTATAAGTAAATCAGAGCAAAATGCCATTGACGAAGGCCTAAATGACATTAAATCGGGAAATTTGTTATCGCATCAACATGTTTTAAAAGAGATTAGCGAACGTTATAAAGACTTATAAACGTGGCATATAAAGTAAAGTGGTCTGAGAGATCAAAAGATGATTTAATTCAGATAATTGATTATTTAATAGATAATTGGGGGAGAAATTCAGCAAAGAAGTTTAAAAAGACTGTTTTACAGACTATTGATTTAATTTCGAAAATACCAACAATTTATCCGTTGACAGAATATCGCGAAAATGTAAGGCGTTGGGTTGTTGTGAAGCAGGTATCAGTGTATTATCAAATTAACGAAGATGCAAAAGAAATTTATATCG
>CAZNRQ010000903.1:1336-1545 GCA_964574845.1 uncultured Bacteroidales bacterium | reverse complement strand
AAACTCAAAAAGTCCGCCATGCATTCTAGAAGATAAGGTTCGTCAATAGTAATACCCTGTTTTGAAGAGTTATATTTCTCTCTAAATTGTTGATCAGTTTTACCCAAGCGATGAACTAATAAATGTCTTCAATCATGATATTCTTCCATTTTGCTCTTACCCGGTGCAAAGCAAGCAATATCAAAATCAAAATATTTTTTATAATATTT
>CAZNRQ010000903.1:0-1326 GCA_964574845.1 uncultured Bacteroidales bacterium | reverse complement strand
CAACAAATCCTCCACTAGATAAATTTCTACATTCCTTGTTAATTATTTTGGCAGAAATTTCCGTCGTAGATTTAAAAGACAATAATTCAGCTTGTGAAAATTTTGGAATAACATCTTGCTTTTTAAATGGTTCTCTACTCTCAAGAAAAGTTTCCCTGACAAGATCTATTAAAAATACTTCTAATGCAGAAACTAATCTGACGAATACAATCTCACATAGATTCTTTCGAAGTTCAACTTTTGCACGTTTATTATATTTGAAAAAATGCGGCTGCTTAATAAGCAAGCCTTCCTCAGTAGGTAAGTCATATGGAATTTTATTTATTCCACGAAAATTCAGAACCTCTTCTGTTTGATCATATGAATATATTGTCGCATTATAGAATGCTAATAATTTGTTGATGTCATGAGTAAATACTTGAATAGATTTCATCAATATTGGATATTAATAAATGCAACTAACTTTTTTTGGAGGCAGGATTATTTGCAGGTTAAATGCCCGTTTATATCAAACCGAAATAACTCTAAATAAATGTTTAACCACTATAACATCTATTATTTTTTTATAACTCACGCCAACTTTCCGAGGCCTGCTGTCCGGCTTTGGCTGTTGATTAATATTTCCTATTAGTCTTCAATCGACAATTGAAATACTTTTTTTTCTACACAACACAATGGTTTGTCTATTTTCCACAGTTTATTTCTTTTTAATCAAACCATTAAACGCATTTTCCATTTTTTTTAATTCTGCCTCATTTATCCTTCTATTAAAATTGTCAAAACAGTCTTTTATTATTGGCATTATCTTACTTCTCTGCTCATCAACTGGCAAGGAGGAAATTTTATCATACTCCTCTTTTGACATACTGCTTGTAACTTTATCAGTCGAGCATTCGCAATAGTCTTCAACAATCTCCGGGTATTTTTCACCCATTTCTTTTGTTGAAAAAATACAGTCTCTGACTTGATTATCGCGCTCGGTCTGTGTCCACTCCGTTTCAACTTCCTTACCTTTAATTAAGCTCTTTATTCCACTGTAAATTCCAAAACCACTTACCAAAATCAGGAATAAAATAAAGAAATGCTGTTTTTTCATCTGTGCTTTACTGCTTGCTTATAACTCGCCCTAATCTGCATTAATAATCCCCCCCAAACTTATCCACCCCAAATATATAAGATATTCAAATGCCGAACAAAAATTTTAGATTTTAAATGTTAAATTTTAAATTAAAAAAATGATTTTTTAATTCCACTTCACACACAAAAGGATTGAACAATTTAAAATTTACAATTAACAATTTGTTTTTAATTCTAAAATGATATATT
>CAZNRQ010000902.1:0-1547 GCA_964574845.1 uncultured Bacteroidales bacterium | reverse complement strand
AAAGAACGGCACAAATTTCAAAAACCTGCCTTGAATACGAAAAAGCTCGTTGGGCGATTACTAACGATTTTTACCGTATTAATCGTAATGCTCAATTAACGTTTGCCAATACTAAGCAATCAGGTACAACTACAGTTGGTAACACTGGTGTTGTGTCCTGGGTAGAAATGCTAGGTATTCATCTTATCAAAGAGGCAACTCTTATTTGTGATGACCGTGTTGTAGAGACCATTACACCATCATGGCAGATGATACAACCGTGCTTGTTAGAATCTCGAGTAGGAATAACAAAAAGTTGGAATCAGATTATTGGTAATATTCCCGAACTGACAACACCCCAAACATCAATACAACCTGCCAAAATTTGTGTTCCCCTTGGGTTTTGGTTTTCTAGAGACCATCATACAGCACTTCCACTTGCCTCGACGGCGTATTCTGGGATAAGAATCAAATTTCGCCTTGCACCACTTTATGAACTTTTGTTGTATCGTCAATCAAACATTAATACTGAAGGTCTATTCTCTTTTAGAGTTTTATGTGAATTTGCATACCTGTCTAAACCGGAGAGGGCTCTTATGGTAAAACAACGTCATATGTATAGTTCACTAATATCAAGAACATTTCGTCACGTGACCGTGACTGAATCAATGGTTATAGGACTTGATGGTCCAGTAGCTGACATATTTATATGCTTTTTGCCTAAAAACATTGTACGTTTTCAAGCAAGTAAATTAGTCGACGCAGTCAGTTCTATGCAATTAGTATTAAATGGGAAAGAAGGAAATGATGTAAAGGACTCAAAGTGGGCAAGTGTTGTCGAAGCTGTTGGACGTTATCCTGGTACTAGTACACCTCACTTGTATATACTGCCCTTCGCTCTTTATCCCGATACTATGCAGCCTTCTGGGACACTTAACTTCGATGCTATACACGAATGTCGATTAAATGTTACATTTAACGATGGTGTCGACCCGTCCCAACTTGATATGATGGTGATTTACAGAAGGTATGTATTCCTTCAAGCAGCATCGGGTATGATGGCTGTTATGTTCTCATGAAGAAGAAATACATGATTTGACCAACATCTTGATACGAATTGGTAGCGCAGGTCTTGACAGAATAATATTGGCTGCTTTATTGCGATGAGGATAAGACGTGCATTCTTTCAGGAAAGCTAATGCAAACTCGTATGTGAGTGTGGAAGCTGAAGGACTTTCCAACAAATCCCCAATTATAGAGTCAAATATGGCTGGAGATAACCACCGTCTCTCGTAAATACTTGCAACGAGACTCATTAAACGACACCCTTCCTCTTTCGTGAACTTGCTGATATTCTCGTATTCACATTGAAGTTTCATCAAAAAAATATCTTTAAGCGTGTAATTGAAACCTTCGTTGTTCTGTCTCCAATCTCCAAGGCTATCTAACATATTAAAATAATGGCACCGAAACATAGTCTCAATTATAGCTTTTTTGTAAAGTACATTGGCAGCAATCTGCAGGGACTTGTAAGTACTGGGTTTACATTGTTTTATCTCCACCAGTAC
>CAZNRQ010000901.1:0-1548 GCA_964574845.1 uncultured Bacteroidales bacterium | reverse complement strand
GTCTGGGATTGATCCTTTGTAAAGAATTCGTGGAAAAGAATGGGGGAAAAATCTGAGTCGAAAGTGAAGTAGGAGCAGGGAGCGTGTTTTATTTTACATTGAAAACAAAAAACTAAAACCGACATGAACTGGAAATATTTAATCAAAAGAAAACTGTTTGCTGAAAGAATCATTTTTTTGATCATTCTCATTTTGGGCGGGGTATTTGTAGAATATACTTGGGTTCGGATCCAAAATGAGCAAATTGACAATGTTATGCAAATTGCCAGATCGATTGCAGCAACATTGCCTAAAGAGGCTTTGGGAGCACTTGAAGCACGACCTGAGGATATCGGAAAGCCACATTATCAGACCATTAAAAACACATTGAAAGCAGCTATCCGGGTAAATCCAAAGGCAAGGTTTGTTTACATTTACACTCAAAGGGATCACAGGATATTCATTTGTGCAGATTCGGAACCTGCGGATTCAAAAGATTATTCACCACCAGGACAGGAATATGCTGAGGCGGATACTGCCTATTACACACCTTTTAAGGATGGCAAAGAATTGATTACCAATCCGGTTTCGGATAGATGGGGAACGTGGAGAAGTGTGTTCATCCCGATTAAGGACGGTGCATCAGGCAATACGATTGCAGTATTTGGAATGGATTTTAACGCAAAATTGTGGAATAATTTCCTTCTGGTCGAATTAACCGAATCAAGTGTCCTGATTGCGATCCTGTTCATGGCACTACTTTTTTTATTCAGGATCAGAATCAAAAACAGATCGTTGAATCTTGAGATGGCCGGTCGCAAGATGGTTGAGGATACGTTACGTGAGAGCGAAGAAAAGTATCGTTTGATTTTCGAACATTCACCTTTGGGCTTATTGTCCTTTGATAAAAAAGGGTCTATTTCAGCTTGCAACGACATTTTCGTCAAAATTATTGGATCTTCGAAAGAAGCGCTTATCGGCCTTGATATGCTCTCCTTGCCGGATAAAAAATTGGTTTCTGCGGTTCAAAAGGCACTGGAAGGGGAAGCCGGATTGTACGAAGATGTTTACCACTCTGTAACATCCCAAAAGATTTCTTATGTAAGGGCTCTATTTGCGCCAATGGGAGATGATGTAGGTCAGTTTGGTGGAGGTGTGGGCATTATTGAAGATGTAACTGCCCGCAAGCAGGCTGAAGGAGAAATTGAAGAGAACAAGGAGAAGTATCGCGGATTGAGCGAAGCAACTTTTGAATCGATTTTCATTTCTGAAAAGGGGCGCTGTATTGAGCAAAACCTGACTGCGGAAAAAATGTTTGGTTACACGCATGAAGAAGCTTTAGGCAGATATGGTACAGACTGGATCGCAGTCGAAGATCGGGAAATGGTCCTGAAGAATATCTTGAATGGTTTTGAAGAGCCTTATGAAGCAACAGCACTACGAAAAGACGGCACAACCTTCCCATGCATCTTACATGGTAGGATGATGCATTATAAAGGAAAAGAAGTGAGGGTTACCACATTGACCGACATTACGGAACGCAAACAGGCAGAGCACTCCTTTTTACTT
>CAZNRQ010000900.1:0-1554 GCA_964574845.1 uncultured Bacteroidales bacterium | reverse complement strand
ATCTACAGGTATACTAATCTCGTTATTAATTGAAGTTTCCTGTGTATACCAATTCTCCACATCCAAAGTAACTTTAAATTGATAAGTACCTGCGGTGTCTATTTTCAGTAAATAGTTTATTGTATCAAGAAAGCCCCAATTATGTAATACTGTATCTTTTGTCAGATAAGATTTATTTGTTTTTCTTATATCTAGTCTAATCTTGCATGAATCCGCAGTTGTACCAATATTTCTCGGGAATATCTTAAAACTAAAGGGTTCATGAATTACCGGCTTCAGTTTTGATATTTTATAATCGGATTCGTTTATATCAAATTCCGGAAAAGTCGGCAAAATAAGTTTAGCGGCAGGATCACCAATAAGATTATAGCAATTATTTGTGTTTTTTGCTGCGAAACCTGAAGAGTCAGGAGATAATCTTTGGGATGCAAATGTAACTATGTCGCCTAATCTTCTCAAAGTATCTAAATTTAATCCGTTTAATAGGTAATCGTTAAATGTATTACCGGTACCGGAAAAACTCCAACCTGAAGTACCAACAAAACCTATTGCACCTTTGTTTGAATAGCTAACATATTTTTCACCGTAACTTCTAACTCCTGTTTCTGCCATTCTTCCTGTAAAGCAAGTCATACTAAAAATTAATGGTAATTTATTCCCATTTGACAACACATTTGGATCGTCAAAAACGTAATCCCAAAAACCATTACCTGCATGCGCAATAAAATTAGTCATTAAAGAACCTCTGTTAATCGAATTTTTTATTGAATCCGAATAATTGTAACTTAAAAGACCTAAGCTGTCATCAATATAAATTCTTGTCGGCAAAGAGGATGATGGCGATGCATTAACATATGAATTTATAAAATAATCTGACTGTGCCATAAATGAATTTTGATCTGAGCGTTCATATCCACCAGTAATAAAGATAGGCTGTTTAGCCCATATCTGTAATCCCTGCCCTTCATACCCTATAATTTTATTCACCATATCCTGAGCTTCCAGATTTGTATAGGCGGGAAGACGACCCACAGAAATATTATGGGTATATGTAAAAGCTCCAAAATTGAAGTTTGCAAAATATCCATCAGTAACCGGATTTCCATAAACAGGTACATAATTCTGATAATAGACAGAGGATGTTAAATTTTTCTTTGGATCTATTGAACCCCTTCCAAATAAACAAAGATATTTAACTTTAGGAGTTTGCCAGGTGTCAAATACATTCTTTGAAAATCTTCTTACAGCAACAGGGTTTTCCATACCGTAATTAAAAACATCATATATGTCTTCAATTTCAGCCTTGAAAGAACGAAATCCATCATGAGTATTTCTGTATTGCCTTAACTGTTCAGCCGGCGTTTCAAAAAGCTTATTATATACCAGTAAATAATCAGCACCTGCAGAAGATGATACAAGATTTGGAACCTGTTTTTGTTTTATTCTAAAAGGTTTTTGAGTGATGTTTTTATTGGATATTTTGAATTCACCATTACCTTTTCCAATGAATATCAGAGTATCGTTTGATATTGAATAATTAATTATTCGTAAGCC
>CAZNRQ010000899.1:0-1556 GCA_964574845.1 uncultured Bacteroidales bacterium | reverse complement strand
GTTGTAATCTTCATTTTTACCCTTCTAAAATATGAAAGTGTAATATAAGGGTAAGGGTAAAATAAGAAAACAAAAAAGGGCTTGTATCGCTACAAACCCTTATTTTATTGACTTTGTTTAGTTGTTGTTTTCGGATGTTTTACTCGATTACTTTCCAATACAGAAGGTACAGTTTAATTTAAAATCAAACAGTTATAAATACATAGGGGTAAATACGGGGTAAAAAATGTAAATTTTCTCTGTTTTAGCCTAAATTAAGCAATTTTGCATAAAAATACAAAATGTAAGCTGTGAATAAAACTTGTATAAGTCGGCTTTTTTTGTGGACAACTATGTGCAAAAAAATTACTCATATTTTTATCACTATTTTATACAAAGCTTATCCACAAGCAAATACTCCTATTTCAAATGAGTTAATCATTTGAATCAAAAATGAAAATAAAGTTATCCACCGTATTTTGCCAAACTAATAATAATAGAGTTAAATAAATGAATTATATTATTACGTCACCTGTATAAAATACAAAATTCTATTTCTGCCATTTATAACCTCTTTCATGGGGTTATTTTCACAAAACAAAAATGTCAGGTTTTGAATATTAAGTTTTTAATACCAACTTAACCAATAACCCAGCTTATGAATAACAAGTTTTTGCAGGTTTTCAATAACAGCAATTTGATTACCAAGTGCGATCAAACATACTCGTAAACTCCACGCTGGATATTGCGGTAATCTACAAAATAGTGCGCACTTTAAATGTTCTGTTTCTTTGCGAACCTTATTGCGCACTTCTGTTTTTTGTGGATACCGGCATGGATACCACCGCTTTTCGTTGCAACCAAACTTGCAACCAATAATTTAGTAATTCAAAGTGCGAACTTCACTGCGAACCACTGTCGTGCGAACTAATATATTTTTGGATACTTGATTGGATACCACCGACTTGGATACCAACTCACTATTAATTAAATAATCAATTATGGTGCGGACTACTTTGCGGACTTCTGTTTTGCGGACTAATTTAAACTGTTCATTTCGGCGCGAACACCAGCGCAAACACCATCACCGCGAACACAGACGATTCATTAAATAAAAGTGTTTTTCCTTGCGGATTTTTATTTGCGGACTAATAAAACAGCTTTATTAAACAGCGTTTAATAAGTAGCTTATCAAGTTAACAACATTACTAAATACTGTTAACTAAATAGATATTTTCGCTAGTCAAAGGCCATCTCATGGGGTTAGTCACAAAACAATGAATATCAGGTTTTGACAAGTTTTTTATATCAACCTTCTCAATAATTTCAGGGATAGCGTTCTGCTCTACTTTCTTTGCCGTTCTTAAAGAACGCTCCGAAACATTCAGCATTTGAGCGGCTTCTTGTTGGCTGATTCTGCTTTCTTTTTCGCCTATGTAGTCTTTAACTAAGTCATATCCACATACATGGCATATTTCATTAGACGGGAAATATGGGTATTCGCAAGCAGGGCAAAGTAAATCTTTTGAGCTAGAAGTAGGCAAATTTGCCGACTTATAAGAAGGGCGGTGCGCGGG
>CAZNRQ010000898.1:0-1558 GCA_964574845.1 uncultured Bacteroidales bacterium | reverse complement strand
GCCCACCATAGCCTGATTCGAATAATTGGTCAGATCCCATCCTTCGGTGCCGTAAAAATCAATCTTCGTTTTGTTAGTATCCTTTTTACTGTCGAGAAAAGCTATTTTGCTTAAACCACCAAAGCCGAATACAGAAATAGTTCCGATTTTTGTATTGGGAAAATGAAATTTGAAAAACACATCCTGATATTTGGGAACCGCCTGCCCCGTGCCCATCTGAATTCCCAGTTTGGAAAAGACATCCAGAGTGGAATAGCGGTAATCTATCAGATAAGAACTGCCTTTTTTCTTACTAATGGGTCCTTCAGCGCCGGCTTCAATGCCGTTGAAAGCTATCTGAGCCAGAAATTCATGTCGCTGATTGTTTCCGTTTATCGATTTCAGATCGAAAACCCCTGCCAGTGCGTTGCCATATTCGGCCGGAAAAGCCGCTGTAATAAAATCGGAATTAAGCAACAGGTTGTTTCGCAAAATACTAATAGGGCCGCCCGTGGTTCCCATGGCTGCGAAATGATTTGGGTTGGGAATATCCACATCATCCAGCCTCCACAACAAACCTGAAGGTGTGTTTCCACGAATGATGACATCGTTGCGCGAATCTTCGGTGCCGTTCACACCGGCAAAATTGGCAGCCATGCGGGCCACATCGCTGCGCGCCCCGGCATACATATTGGTTTCTTCCACCGTAAACTGCCTCACACTTACCGTGGCCATTTTATTGATGCCCTCAGTCTTGTCGCTCTGGGCACTGATCACCACCTCCTTCCCCATAAAAACCTTTTCTTCCAGTTCCACATCCAATACCAACTCTTTACCTGTATTCAGTTCCAGATTCGACAGCAACACATCGTTATAACCAATGAAACTGATTCGTATGCTCACCCTGCCAATGGGAACTGCCAACAGCGAATAATTTCCGTTCACATCGCTAACAGTTCCCAATAAAGGTTCACTGCCCACCACAATGATATTGGCACCAGGTAGAGGCGATTTGGAAGCTTTGTCGATCACGCTTCCGCGAATGACCTGGGTATGATTTTGCGAAAAAGCCTGCCTGCTATTGCAACACAGCAACAACAGCAAAATGAGTAATAACTTTTTCGTTTGGGAAAGCATAGAACAAAAATAGTAAAATATAGAAGATAAGGGAAGATGGCTATATTGTTAGATTGCTAAATTGTTGCCTTAAAACCCAACTTCCCCAATAACAATTTAAGCATATGGCAATATAACAATAAATCTTCCTTAAATCACATCCTTCCCCTTCTTAATAAGCCAGAGTTTGCCGACATTTTCGTAGAATGTTTCGAGGGGCAACGTAGTCTTCAGAACAGAATTGAAGAAATTGTATTTCAGCAGGTCGAAATCAATGATCTGGTCTTTCACTTCTTTATAGAAAACCGTTCCCGGCATGGGGGTCAATATGGTATAACCGGCATAAACCACCCGGTGCGATGAAGCATAGTCGGACATGGCTTTGAAATCATCATCAGTATAATCATTAGGCACCACATAATTGCCGCGAAGCATGATGCCATTGCGGTCGAAGATATCAATG
>CAZNRQ010000897.1:0-1559 GCA_964574845.1 uncultured Bacteroidales bacterium | reverse complement strand
ACTCTTACATCAATAAATAGCATCTTGACTTTATTTTCAATTCCTTTTATAACAAATTTGGCACTTCAATTTTATTATGGTAAGGGCACGGTTATTCATTTATCATTCGTGGAAACTGTTATTCAAATTTTCATGGTAACAATATTACCTGCTTCAATTGGTGTGATTTTTAGACATCTAAAGCCGATTACAGCGATTAAAATACAAAAGCCTTTAAAAATAGTTTTGCTTATTGCATTAGCAGTTGTTTTCATTGTCAAATTTTTTGCAAATAAAAATCAAGGAGGTACTGGTATTACAAGTAGTGAAATTTTTGAAATTTTGCCTTTTGCGTTAATGCTAAATATTGGTTGCATGTTGACAGGATATTTTGTAGGATTTATAAGTGGTTTAGGCAAGCGAAATTCGTACACTATTTCCATTGAGGCAGCAGTCCATAACACAACGTTAGCTTTTCTTATTGCAGGTACTTTATTACAAAATCAAGATATGGTAAAACCATCGTTGATATATTCAATGTTTTCATTTTGGACTGCCGTTATTTTTAGCATTATCATAAAAAAAGTTTTTAAAGAAAGATTATTTCATGACTTTCAAAATTAAGATAGTATATAAGATATTATTTGTTATTCTGGTCTGTACATCAGGTTTAAATGCTCAAGTACCATTCCCTTGTAGATATATTGACTCTGCTAACTCTGTAAAAATCAAAGAATCCCTTTTATCAAAATTTGGTGCAAATAAATTTTTTATCCCACAATTTAGGCTACAATGTTTAATTGCTCTATCTTATTTTCCTTCATTAAAGGATGTTCATATTGATTTCGTATTTTCTGATATTACGACCACAATGCAATGTCGGCCAACAATTCACTCAATAATTCAAAATCTTCCTCAAAAAGAATACATTATTTATATCAATAATAACAAGGATTTTGAAGGAGTTCTTTTAGAAAACGTGCCATTTAATGCACAAATTGGTGTAATTGGACATGAACTCGCACACATTATTGATTATGAAAATAAAGAGCTAATTTGCTGGAGGCGCAATGAATCTTATAAATCGTCTTACAGAATTTGTAAAACCGTTCAAGCCTTTGCCTGAAGGTGTTTACCATATGCAATCTGAAGGGGTAGGCGAGAAGCCGTTCCGATTGCATTTACGTTTACAAAGGAATGGGATCGGTGTCCTGGTCATAAATGCTTCTACAGTCCTTCACCTGAATCCGACGGCAGCATAATTTGCTTTGCACATGATCAAAGGTTCCAATCCGAAAGATGCATCCAGAGCAGTTTCAGGTCGTTATCGGATTGGTAAGAAACTAGCTTTGCTCGATTACAACGAATTTACAGAGTAAATTTTATCTTTGATAAATAACCCACATTTGGATCCGGTTTCCATCCTTGGGTTGGGACTTGTCCAGCCAAATAGTTCGGATTTAAGCGCCCCTCTTAGACTCGATTGCGCATTGACTTATCGGTTACCATCTGACGCTGATCCGTCCTTTGCACCTGTCAAACGTGTCACCCGCGAACTAACCACGTCTGAATGGCAGACT
>CAZNRQ010000896.1:0-1563 GCA_964574845.1 uncultured Bacteroidales bacterium | reverse complement strand
AGATGCCATGCCATTCGAGCAATCGAGGCTGATCTTCAGGTTGCCGAAATCAGGACGATACGATTGCAAAAAAGCAACGTAATCGCAATGTTTGTCGAAGTTGTGTATCTTCCCCTTATTGGCCAAAGGCACAGGGACCTCTGTTTTTATCTTTTGTTCCAGAATATTCAGACCGGAATCATAACCTACCGGAAAAGCATTGGTGCGCGAAATCTTCAGTCCGTTATATTCCTTACCGTTGTGCGAAGCGGTGATCTGCACCGATGCATCGAAACGGAATTTGGCTGTGGTCCAGTAAACATATGGAGTGGTGGCCAGACCCAGATCGTACACATCGGCACCGGCATCGGTAATGCCTCGGGTAAGATATTCGTAAATCTCGGGCGAAGAGGTTCTCACGTCGCGCCCCACCAGTACTTTATCTGTATTCAGAAGTGCAGGCAGAAAAAAACCTATTCTATACGCATCTTCTTTATTGAAATCGACGTTATAAACCCCGCGTATATCGTACGCTTTGAATGCTCCCATGGTCTGATCTTATAAAGGTTCTTTCAAAAAAGCGCGAATATCTTCGAAATACTTGTTCTTGTCTTTCGAAAAAGTTTCAGCGGCATTTACCCCTTTAACAGAAATGGTTTGGGTGCGGGTCTTCTGAACTTTGTTGAGTTCTTTCATAACGGCTACCGAATAAACAGGCTCGATTTCGCCGGCAATGATAAGCGCATTGTAGATCATAGTTCCTTTAGATTCCAGTGCGTAATAAGGCTCAATCATGTACTTGTCGAATCCCAGCGGTAGTAAAACATCTTTACCGGCATAATCCTTGATGTTCTTTTTTATGCCTTCCAAAGTAGAATAAGGCGAATCGGCTATCACCTGAAATATCTCGTCTTTTTTGCGGCTGCAGCCCACACTGATGGATAAACCTGCGCCTACCTGTTTCCCCCACAGATCGACAATCTTCATTTTCGAATGGTATTTGCGCACGTAATCTATCGCACCATTCAGGTCCTTTTCGAACTGGGCATAAATAAAGAAATTATTGTTGATGGTAAAATCGGCGCTTTCGCCATAACCACGGTAATCGTAAGTAAGTACATTGAATCCCAGTGTCACAAAATTGCTGGCTATCTCTATCAGGTCGCCCATATTTCCATCTCCGCTTCCGCTGAGTATGATCATTTTCAGCGATGGTTTCTGGGGTTTATACAACCAGCCTTTTAATACCAGATTGTCGGAAGTGGTAATAGAAACCTCTGAGTAATCTAGGCCAAAATCACCCGGTTTGGCAGCATAGGTTTTCGAAGGATTCAGTGAGTAACCGTAAACGGCAGTTAACAGCAGTAAGGTGCTGATCAGAATTTTTCTCATACAATTTAATTTTTTCTCTGCAGGCAAATATCATACCTTTCGCTTGGTAAAAATACTCAATTTCTCAAAGCTGACTATTTTTTGATCTTTAAATTGTTTAGAGCGTTGTGATACTTCTGAGCATTTACGGCATGTTGGGCGCCTGTTTCGGCAAAATTATGATAGCCTGAAAAATCTTCTTTGGCGCAAAAA
>CAZNRQ010000895.1:0-1564 GCA_964574845.1 uncultured Bacteroidales bacterium | reverse complement strand
AGGGGGCTTGTTTTGAATCGTACATCGTATCGGTAAGATCGCGCATTACCGCAACATTTAATCCCAATCTGACCATATTTCGCAGACCAAAGGAGCGTCCTATCACACACATATTCAGATGAACACCCATTAAAATCACATTTTTTATCCCTTTATGTTTTAAAAGTCCGGCAATTTCGACTCCTGATTCGCTAATTGCGTCATTATCTGTGATTTTTATTAAATCATTCTGGTGTGTCCAGGGGTTTCCTAGCTTACATTCCGGAGAACAATCACAACCTTCGTCTGACTGGTCTATTGGCCATACCGCATTTTTTTCAGTGTCAAGGTTCTTTTCGCTGATCAAACTTTTAGCCTTACTATCCTTATATTTTTGTCCCAGTCTCCGTGCCGGATAGTTTTTATAATATTTTATGCAGTCACTGGGAGCATGCACAATCAACATTCCCTTGTTGCGTGCAACGGATACCATGTTATTCATAACCGGTGCCATTTCAGTAACCCTTTCGGTAGCCCCTTTACACCAATGCTCATTCCACATGTCACAAATAATGATCGCCGTCTCTGTTGGGTTCCATTCCTGCAGCTCATTTATAACCTTGAAATCTTTCCCGGTTTGACTGGACAGAACTCTCTTTTGAAGTGATATTTTCATTTTTGAAACATGGCTATTATTTTGAGCCTTCAATGAAACTGAACCAGCAGCACATAGTAGTAAAATGAGAAATAGCGATAAAAAATTTGATCTCATCACGATGAATTTAGTTAGTTTTATATTCTCAATACTTATTTTCATAAACAGGGCTTAATTTTTATCGGATAGCCGTGATTCTTTTACTATTTTTAAGGCTACACCTCCGCCCGGCTCCAGATCAATCCAAAGTGTTTGATTCGATTTAACACGCTTGTTTTCAACCTTAACGTGTGTTCTTGTTTTTATCTCTGAACCGCCATCCGAATAGATAGTGGCCGTGTAGGAGGCATTATTATCCAAAAACGACAGGGGGATTTTTAGTGTCCGGCTTTCACTGTTCGTTATTGCACCAACAAACCAGTCACTCCCTGAACGCCTTGCCACCGTTATGAATTTACCTATATCCCCCTGCAATATTTTTGTATCGTCCCATGTTGTTGGCATTTTATCCCATAACTCTATTTCAGGTTCTCCCTGATATTTATCAGACCCATCATAGCAATACAAAGGCGGAATAGGATTGAAAAACACAATGGGCAAGGATAATCGATGCGCAAATGTTGTGACAGTATTACTATAATATGCCAATGTAAAATCAGCAGCCCCGGCAATAAAACGAGTAAAAGGCAAACGGGTATCATGGGTTGCATCGGGAGTCATCTCACTCAATATTCCTTCCACTGATAATAAGTTAGGGTATGTTCTGTTATAGCCCGTAGGTCTGTACTCATCGTGTATATCTACCAAAATCTCATATTTTGCACATTTCCGAACTGCCTCATGCAGCCATGTTGTCCAATATTGAGAACCCACCGCTACAAACCCGAATTTGATCCCTTTTATCCCCCATTTCTTAAATACGGGTAAGAT
>CAZNRQ010000894.1:0-1565 GCA_964574845.1 uncultured Bacteroidales bacterium | reverse complement strand
GTGGAGAAGAATATAATAATGGTGATACCAGAGTGTGGAATTTTAAATGGACTTTTGAAAAGAAATAGCCCCAAACCTATTAATAAGTTCTTTACTATTACAGAACTTTCTTTCAGAATTTAACAACATAAAAAAACAAAAATATTTGTTTAATGTTATAAAGTTTTTATATTTGCAATGAATTAATTTCATCAGTTATGAAAAAATATTTAAAAATTGTTTCGGGAGTTTTAATCTTTACATTTATAAGTTTAATAATAGTATCATGTAAAAAAGGGGATGGCGACCCTTTTCTTTCACTAAGGTCGCGCAAAGCACGACTTAGTGGAAACTGGAAAGTTTCATCTTTAACCTCAACCTTTAGTTATAAAAATCAAAAACATGAAACCACATATGATGGGGTTTCCAAAAAGGAGGTTTATACAGTTAAAGACAGCATTATTACTGTTCCAACACCGACGCCTCACGATTCAGTTTTTACCTATACTAAAACAAAAACGTATACAGGCGATATAATTACCGATTTCGAAAAAAACGGATCATATTATTATCAGGAACAATTCAAAGACGATACTACCGGTATTGCCGTAACGATTGAAATCACCGGCTTGTGGTATTTTACTGGGGCAAATGCTCAAAATGGCATAAAAGCAAAAGAGCAATTAGCTATTCAGGGCACAAATTTGACTTATAATCCTAATATTGGCTTCTCCTATTCAATAATTCATCAAGGTGAAAAAACTTTAGACATTTATGAAATTTATGAGTTGAAAAACAAAGAAATCATTCTGAAAGTTGATAAAACAGAAACCATTAACTTTGTTAAGTATACAACTTCTATGTCTTTCACCTATGTTCCCCGATAAACCCAATTTATTTCAAAAAAAATCCTCCATTTTAATGGAGGATTTTTTTTTCTATTTTCAATGAAATATCTTTTCACAAAAATATTCACTGATACTTTTCGAAGCACCCAATCAGAGCATTTGAAATTTATTGGTTTGCCAAAAAACCAGAAATTCAATGTAAAAGTGCTTCTAATTGTAATTGTTGCTTGTGTTTCCTTGAGCTGTATTGAATATATTGGAAAAGATGATGGTTATTACCTAATTCTTGAATTTTTAAAGAAGCATGGTTTTGCAGCATTATCTGATAAAATCAGTTTTTATATTAAAAGCCAAGTAAATAATCAGCTTTTTTCACTTGCATATTGGGTGTTTATTATTTTAATTTTTTATATCGGACTACCATTACTTTTAATAAAATTTGTATTTAAAGAAAAGCTCAGCAATTATGGCTTTGCCGTTGGAAATTTGTTTAAAGATTACAAAATTTATTTATTGTTCTTTGGTTTTATGGTTCCAATAATCATATTTTTTTCAACAACTGATAGCTTTCAAAGCAGGTATCCATTTTACAGATTGTCGGGAAACGAAACCCTGTGGCCAAACTTCTGGACCTGGCAAATTCTATATTTTTTTCAATTTATTGCAGTAGAATTTTTCTTTAGAGGATTTTTGGTTCATGGATTAAAAAAACAATTTGGATATTATAGTATTTTAATA
>CAZNRQ010000893.1:0-1567 GCA_964574845.1 uncultured Bacteroidales bacterium | reverse complement strand
TATCTGAAACAGGTTCGCATGTCGCTGCTGGCAAGGGAAACTTTTAGCTGGGGCAGAACCATACCCGAGGATATCTTCCGTCATTTTGTTTTGCCCTATCGTGTTAATAACGAGAATCTCGATTCATCAAGGATGGTGTTCTTTTACGAGCTGAAAGACCGAATCAAAAACCTTTCCATGGCCGATGCAGCATTGGAAGTGAATCACTGGTGTCATGAGAAAGTAAACTATAAAGGAACCGACGGGCGCACCAGTGCTCCCTTAAGCACCATCAGAACAGCTTATGGACGCTGCGGCGAAGAATCAACCTTCACTGTCACTGCCATGCGCGCTGCCGGCATTCCTGCCCGACAGGTGTACACGCCCCGATGGGCCCATTGCGACGACAATCATGCATGGGTGGAGGTGTGGATTGATGGCAAATGGCATTTTCTGGGTGCGTGCGAACCTGAGCCCGGACTCGACATGGCATGGTTTGCCGGGCCGGTTCTCAGAGCAATGTTATGCAATACTACCGTTTATGGTAATTATAATGGCCCTGAGCAGCAGTTGAAATCGTCAGAGAATTTTACTCAAATAAACCTGATTGAGAACTATGCTCCTACGAAAGAATTGTTTGTGAAAACAGTTGATGAGAAAAACAAACCCATAGAAAATGCCTCAGTCGAGTTCCAATTATACAATTATGCAGAGTTCTATCCATTGGCAAAAAAGACCACTGATAAGAACGGAATAGCTTCCCTCATCACCGGTTTGGGCGATCTGATGATATGGGCCTGGTCGGGCAATGCCTTCGGTTATCAGAAAGTAACCATAGAGAAAACCGACACCCTAACTCTTGTCTTATATAAATCCCCTAAAACGGTGGATGAGCTTTCCCTGACTTTTGTCCCCCCTGTTGAGCGTCAACCCAAAGTACCTGATGCCAGCGGTAAAGATATCAATGACAAAAAGCTTAAAAAAGAAGATAGTCTCCGTTCGGCTTATATCGCGACCTTCATCGATTCGGTCAGCAGTTGCCAGATAGCGCGGGCAGCAGGCCTCAATTCTGATTCAGTTTGGACACTGTTGAAATTGAGCAGGGGCAACTGGCCGGAGATATCCCGTTTTATCATGGACGGCTCTCTCATCAATAAGACCAACATGCTGCAGGTATTGAACAATGTTTCGGAAAAAGACCTGCACGATACTCCCGAAGCCATTTTGATGGATCATCTAAAATATTCTGCAACCAATGTAAAAATGCCTAAGGAGTTTTTCTGGCAGTTTGTCCTCAATCCACGCATAGCCGGTGAGATACTCAGCCCCTATAAAAAGTTTTTTAATGAAGTCTTTTCGAAAGATTTCATTCAAAATGCGCAGAAGGATCCCTCATACCTTATTAAGTATATCACCTCCGAAATTAAGATATCAACCACTGCCAACTATTCCCGAAATCCTTTGACCCCACGGGGAACTTATCAATTGAAATATGCCGACCCCGTTTCCCGCGATATCTATTTTGTGGCTCTTTGCCGCAGTTTTGGTATTCCCGCCTTGGTTGATCCGGCTACCAAGGTTCCGCAAT
>CAZNRQ010000892.1:0-1573 GCA_964574845.1 uncultured Bacteroidales bacterium | reverse complement strand
AGACTCGAACTCGCGACCCCGACCTTGGCAAGGTCGTGCTCTACCAACTGAGCTACTTTCGCAAATGGGGATGCAAATATAAGCATTTTTTATAAAAAAAATTATTTTTACAATTTTCAGTAAAAAATTTTTACTTTTAGTTCTGATTTTACCCTGTATGGCTAAACTTTTTATTGTTCCCACACCTATCGGAAACCTCGAAGATATTACATTCAGGGCAGTACGCATACTCAAAGAAGCGGATCTCATTCTGGCAGAAGACACCCGAACCAGCAGTGTTTTGCTGAGGCATTATTCCATTCCTACCAAAATGAGTTCCTATCATCAGTTCAATGAGCACAAGCAACTGCAGAATTTTGTTCAGAGGATAGAGGGCGGAGAAACCATTGCCCTGATAAGCGATGCAGGCACTCCAGGTATCTCTGATGCCGGATTTCTGTTGATTCGCGAATGTATCAAACAAGGGATAGCCGTGGAATGTTTGCCCGGACCCACAGCTTTGATCCCTGCGGTGGTGATATCAGGATTTCCCTGCGACCGTTTTTATTTCGAAGGCTTCCTCCCTCTGAAAAAAGGCCGTCAGACCCGACTGACCTATCTTTCGCAGTTGGAACAGACCGTGGTTTTTTATGAATCGCCACACCGTTTGCTGAAGACGGTGGATCAATGTGCCGCATTCTTTGGAGCTGACCGCAGGATTGCCGTGATACGCGAATTGACCAAGATATACGAAGAGATCATCCGTGGAAGCATTGAGGAGGTTTCTGCTCTGCTGAAAGGAAGAACCGTTAAGGGAGAGATCGTCATTGTGATTGAAGGAAAAACGGACAAAAAACAGACAGAATCCGAAGATGAATAGGTTTTTGGTTCTTTTGTTTTTACTGTTGGCAAGCTTAACGGGCTTTGCTCAGCAAAACATAAGCCTGAACCGAGATATGGTCTTCACTCTCGACAGCTACCTGAACCAGAAAGAATCCAAAGTTTTTACAGCATTAAAACCCTTCAATCAAACTATGGTGGAAAGGGAAGTGAACATAGATTCGGCCCTGACGCCGGGATGCAAACAAGTCAACGGAAAGCAGCGCTGGATCATGCGGAAACTGTTTCACGAGGACCTGTTTGTGGTGAACTATGAGGATTTCCACTTGTATATCGACCCGCTTTTTAATTTCGGTTATGGAAGATCTTTCAACGAAAGCAGCAATCTGTATTATAACACCCGAGGGGCGCAGATAAAGGGAGTGTTTGGAAAGAAACTGTACTTTGTCACCAGCTATTACGAAACACAGGCGAAGTTCCCCGATTATATTTCGGAATTTGTCGATAAATACGAAGTGGCACCGGGGCAGGGCAGGGTAAAGTATTTTAAATCCACTGCCTTTGACTATGGAACTCCTTACGGACTGGTTTCCTATAGCCCCGACAAACACTGGAACATTCAGGCAGGGATGGATAAGAATTTCATTGGCGACGGATACCGCTCGCTTTTGCTGTCT
The DNA here is from genome assembly GCA_964574845.1 of uncultured Bacteroidales bacterium. Lineage (GTDB taxonomy): Bacteria > Bacteroidota > Bacteroidia > Bacteroidales > CAIWKO01 > CAIWKO01. Next base: position 77 of record CAZNRQ010000892.1, on the reverse strand, counting down.
GACAATGCCTTCCAGAGTCCTTTTCTGAAGGTATACCTGAATTACGGCTGGTTCTATTATCAAAGCATTTTCACCTC
>CAZNRQ010000891.1:0-1577 GCA_964574845.1 uncultured Bacteroidales bacterium | reverse complement strand
AGGAAGAAGATTGGAAATTACTGTCAAGTAAAAAACAACTAGCCACAACAAACGCTATAGCAAATGCGGGTATGTGTGTTCGTTGAAACATTTGAAATCTTTACATACATTTGTGCTGGCTGACAGTTGAGCAGCCATCTAATCCTGCACTTGACATAGCGTCAACCGTTATGCCCCAGTGTGAGAAACAAAGAATTTCAATCGAAAGTTAATTAGTGTAAATATATTAAATGGTTGATATGAGATGTCCAAAATGTTATAGCAAAATGGAAAAAGGATTTCCATCAAAAGATATTTTAATTAGAGCGGGTAAAACTCTTTTGCAGATGTTCAACCCAGTAAAAATGGTGACAACGGCACTATTTGATATGAATGATAAGAATAAATTAAAAAATACGACGAAGGAATTTTGGTGTCCTAAATGCACTCTATTTATGATTCAATGTCCATATTGTGGCGAGATTGGTCATGTGGAAAGTTCTATACCCAACGATGGTAAAAAGAAATGTATTAAATGTTATGAAGATTTTTACTATTCTGCATCGGAAGAATAAAAAACCCTCATTTTATAACATTTACAATATGTAAGAGATTTATGTATTATATATACAACTTTAAGTGAGCAAAATATGAATGCGACAATACCTCAAATTAACAGTAACGCTTTTAATAAATATGACCCCTATGAAATCTTAGATTATGAGGTTTATATGAAAACTTTTATTAGTGAAAGTATAAAATACCAAAGATTAGGTGATAATAAATTTGAAATAAAAGCTATTCATAAATTATTGTCATTACTTAATGTTAAAGGATTAGGAGTTTATAGTGCCATCTACAATTTGTTAGCAAATGACTTTAAAAGTTTAAGGAACGAAATTATTAGAACTCAGATTAAAAGATTACATAATTCATCAGATGTTATATTCGAAATAGGAACTTGTTTTTTCTTAAGTACAGGATTGACTTATCTACGATATAAAATGACTGAGAATGGTAAAATGCCAGGTAAAAGTATAAAAGGTCTCTTTTTAGGACTTGTTAATTGGGACATTGATGAATTTGCAGATGCATTGAAGACCGATGACAATGTTAGAATTCAAGCGATGACGGAATCATTAACATCTGTTATCGTATTAGTCGCGAATTATTACTATTACAATGGAATTAAAGAAAATAATTATGTTAGTAATTGTATTGTAGAGTTGCTTTCTTTCCTTAATGAACGGCAAAAAACAAATTACATCACATCAGATTTATTTGATAAAAAATTCAAAATGACTTTAAAGTATTATAATCAAAATTCTTTAAAGGAGCTTTTTCAAAAAAGAGATAGTGTTTATTTTGATTTATCAAATAAATTCAATAATAATGAAACAATAACAACTATAATTGAAAGATTTAAAGTATCAGATAATTTAGAATATGGATGTTTTTTGTAAAAAGGGAGATGTTAAATTAATAAAATGATAAACAGTAAAAGTGTTAACTGATATCAATAAAAAGAATTGAAATAGAAATTTGGCTCTTGGAATATTATAGTGGAAAGGTGGAAGAAAAGCGTATCATGACGCATT
>CAZNRQ010000890.1:0-1581 GCA_964574845.1 uncultured Bacteroidales bacterium | reverse complement strand
ATGGTTATACAATAAAAGAAGGCTGCAAATGCAGCTTTCTTTTATTTCCTCACGTATCGCATTCTAAACACTTCCTCGTTAAGCTAACTGTTCCAACTGCACTAAGCAAAGTTATTAACTTCGTCCAACCTAAATTGCGGCCTCCTGAAATCTGAAATAAATTACAGCTAGCTTTCATTAAAATAATTATGATTAATTTTACGTGATGATAACCGGCTGCTGGGGGGAGGGGGAAGGTGTATATTTGTACAGTCTTATTGCCGATGGTATAACTTTGGAAACAAAACGCATGGTACTAATAAAATAAATATACTATAGGCTTGCCAGGATTCAACAATCCTGGCAAGCCCTATTTTAAAACAACATAATGAAAATCACAAAAATATTATTTCTTCTTTTAGCGCAATTGATTGCCGGTTTTTTGAATTTACAAGCTCAAACATGGCATGCCGTTGGCAGGGGAATTAGCGCCAATGGAGTAGTGTGTTTTAAAGAAATAAATAATAAGTTGTATGTTGGTGGGCCATTTTCTGTCGGTAATGGAGCTATTGCAGATGGTATTGCAGTTTTTAATGGGCAAAAATGGGATTCGTTGCAATGTTCCGATGCAAGTGTTAATTCAATTGAATACTTCAACGATGGGAAAATATATGTTGGCGGTGATTTTGGTGGATTTTGCCAGGATTATTCAAAACGCTATTTAACTCGTTGGAATGATTCAACATGGGAGACTATTGGAAATGACAGGCTTGACGAAAAAGTGGAGGTTCTGAAAAAATATAATAATGAATTGTATATCGGGGGAGAGTTTTCGTATGTAGGCAGTAATTGGATAAGAAAAATTGTAAAATGGAATGGTTCAGTATATAGCAATGTTGGTGGCAGTGTAACTGATTTGGATATATCTGAAATTACTTCTATGGAAATTTACAATGGTGATCTTGTTGTTGGCGGATGGTTTCATAAGGTTGGTAATACTTATGTAAACGATATTGCACGTTGGGATGGTACAAACTGGTGGCCGCTTGGTAACGGATTTAACGACATGGTATGGTCATTATATGCTGATACTGTAAGTAATCTATTGTATGCCGGAGGCAATTTCACTTATGCTGATGATACTGTTCCAACTCCTTTTATAGCATGCTGGAATGGTCAAAAATGGCAAACATTAGGGAATGATAGCGATAATATTTGTGGAATACATGGAGTTTTTACCATAACCAGATTTAATAACAAAATATATGCTGGAGGCATGTCCTCCTCAAACCCACCTTCAGCTCAAGACACCATGCTAGCCTGTTGGGATGGTTCTCATTGGTCAAAAGTAATAGGACCAAATGGGGGTATTCAGGCTCTTACTGTTTACAAAGGCAATTTATATGTTGGCGGTTGGTTTAATCAAATTAATGGTGATACCGCAATTAAATACATAGCCTGTTACGGTGATAGCTGCAACTGCAACGTGGGAATAAAAGAAACACAAACTGATAAAACTGAATATCTCTGGCAAAACATTCCCAACCCCTTTGATAATACTACAACTATTCCATATTATGTGCCATTAGGCAGTAAAGGCAC
>CAZNRQ010000889.1:0-1581 GCA_964574845.1 uncultured Bacteroidales bacterium | reverse complement strand
AAATAAAACTGTTAGAATCAGGATATCCAGGATTAAAGGATGAGCAGGATGAAACCTGAGATTTTGTTACCAATGACTAATAAATAATAAATAATATGAATGAAGAATTTTATAACCGGGGATTAGAAAAAGCCCAACAAAAAGATTATACAGGTGCGATCGCCGAATTTACTGCTGCTATCCACCAAAATCCTGATTTTAGTCAGGTATATATCCAACGGGGTTTAGCATATTATGATTCTGGGGCAATTCTGGAATCAGTTTATGATTATACTGAAGCTATAAAATTAGATGAATCTAGAGGAGAGGCTTTTTATTGTCGCGCTTTAGCTAGATTAAAATTAAAAAATCTTCCCGGTGCTTTAGATGATGTAGAAAGGGCAATTCGTCTGAATTCTGATGATGCTGCTGCTTATGATTTACGGGGGATTGTCCGCCGCAAACAAGGATATATTCAAGATGCTATTTTTAATTTTAAGAAAGCAGCCGAATTATATCTAGAACAAAAAGATAAGGAAAAATGTCAAAGTTGTTTGCAAAAAATTAAACAGCTACAACCACCGCAAAAGCCAGAACAACAAATAAATAAGTCTGTACCTTTATCTATTACTTCCACTAATCAATATTTTCAGCAATTATTAACCAAGGCAGAACAGGGAGAAACTGAAGAAGCTATTGCTGATTTAAATTGGGTATTAAAGGCTGATCCTAAAGATGCTCAAGCCTATTGCTGTCGCGGTGTAATCCAATGTAAACTTGGTAATTATCGAGAAGCAATTACTGATTTTAATCAAGCACTAAAACTGGATTTTCAAGATGCTATTGTTTATCGTAACCGAGGAAAAGCCCGTTGTCAAATTGGTGATTATCCGGGGGCTTTATCGGATTTACACCAAGCTTTAAAACTGCAACCAGAAGATCCTTTAGTTTATGTTGCTAGAGGTAATATCTATCGAGAAATGGGTAATTGTTTAAATGCAATTCAAGATTATAGTCAAGCATTGCAAATAAATCATGATTATGCTCCAGCTTACTACAATCGTGGTCTTGCCTATACTTTGTTAGAAGAAATAAAAAATGCTGTAGCTGATTATCAAAAAGCAGCGAGTATTTATTGTGAACAGGAAGATTGGGAAAATTATCAACAGGTATTAAATAGGTTACAAAAAATTCAAATATCCCAGCCTGTAATTAATAATCAGAAATATGAAGTTTTACGTCAGCGACTGTTGCGGTTAGTGGGGGGACAATGGGAAATTGCCAACCGCTTGATTCAACAACAAGAATATAATTATCCGGGAATGTCAGATGATTGGTATTTGCAAAGAGTGATTGATCAGTTAGAAAGAGATCGGAACTGAAAAAACATAACACCTACTTATCTGGCTTCTTAAAGAAGTCAGGTATCTACATTTTCACATTAATTTAGTTAACCTGTATACAATTTTCGTCTTAAAAACAAAGCACAGATAAAGATTTCATGAAAGCTTATCTTTAAGTATAGCCGATTATTATAATTTATCGTACCATTGATTTTTATAAATACACATCATTACTTAAATCAAAGGAAATAAATAACTG
>CAZNRQ010000888.1:0-1582 GCA_964574845.1 uncultured Bacteroidales bacterium | reverse complement strand
TTATTATACCATGCGTAAACTTGTGCTTTCAGTTCTGTTCGTAATGTTTGCTGCTTTTGCAGTTAATGCCCAGGATGCCACTCAGCAGCAGCAGCCTGTTAACCCTAATGCTCCGGAGATTTCTTTCGATAAACTCGTGCATGATTACGGGACAATCTTCCAGGGTGCCGATGGTAACTGCGAATTCAAATTCACAAATACAGGGAAAGAACCCCTTATCCTTTCGAAGCCCGTCACTTCATGCGGATGTACTACTTCTTCATGGCCTCAGGAACCTGTTCTTCCCGGGAAAAGCGATGTGATCAAGGTTAATTACAATACCAACAACATTGGCCCTGTGAATAAAACAATCACAGTTAATTCCAATGGCAAGTCTTCAAGCATCAGGCTGACTATCAAGGGAACAGTAGTTGCCAAACCGGCTACAACAACACCTGAGAAACAAAATGAACAGGGTGCAACTCCTGTCAGTAAATAGAAATTCAAATTCATCGTTTGTCAGCAGCCAGCCCAAAGCTGGCTTTGCTGCTTTATCTAAAACCTAAACTCTATGCCAGCTTTATCAAACCGTGGACAGGCTTGTCCTCCCTCCCCAATCCGCAAACTAGTCCCTTTTTCAGATGAAGCCAAGAAAAAAGGAATTAAGGTATACCATTTGAATATCGGCCAGCCTGATATCCCCACACCCGAAAACGTGATGGACAAAATCAGGAACACCGATATCCGTGTCATTGAATACAGCCATTCGGCTGGTATTCCTTCCTACAGGAAGAAACTGGCAGAATATTATAAAAGCTGCAACATCGAAGTAAGCCCCGAGGAAATGATCGTCACCACCGGCGGAAGCGAAGCCATAATGTTTGCCATGTTCTCTTGCATGAACCCGGGCGACGAAATCATCATCCCTGAACCTTTTTATGCAAATTATAACGGCTTCTCGGTTGCTGCAGGTGTTGTAGTAAAGCCTATCGATTCTTATATTGAGAATGGTTTTGCACTGCCCCCTATGTCGGCTTTTGAAAAGGCGATCACGCCAAAAACCAAGGCTATCATGGTATGTAATCCGAATAATCCTACCGGCTACCTTTACTCGAGGGAAGAACTTGAACTTCTCAAAGAGATCGTTCTTAAACATGATCTTTATTTGTTTGCGGATGAGGTTTACCGCGAATTCGTGTATGACGGCAAAGAACATTTTTCGGTGATGAACCTGAAGGGGATCGAACAAAACGTTGTCCTTCTCGATTCAATTTCCAAGCGTTACAGCGCCTGCGGTGCACGTATCGGTGTTATGATATCTCATAATAAAGAAGTGATGTCCACCGCAATGAAATTCGCCCAGGCCAGGCTGAGCCCTCCTACTTTTGGACAAATAGCCGGTGAAGAAGCGATCAACACGCCCCATTCATATATTGAAGGTGTGCTGGGCGAATACCTCCTCCGCAGGAATGTAGTAGTGGAATCCATCAATAAAATGGATGGCTGCTTCTGTCCGAACCCCGGAGGCGCCTTTTATGCCATGGCAAAATTGCCTATAGATGATTCTGACCGGTTCTGCCAGTGGCTTCTTTAGAATTTCAAT
>CAZNRQ010000887.1:0-1588 GCA_964574845.1 uncultured Bacteroidales bacterium | reverse complement strand
CATAAATACCTTCGCTTATTTCTATGCCTTGCCCAGCTCCGAAATTAATATCTTGGTTAGAATTTAATCTGCAAAGAAATAACCCATCATCCACTAAAACTCTTTGAATCTCTCCTAAAATTTGAGCCATCTCTTGATCGTTAAAATAATGCAAACACAAATCTCCAATTATTACATTAGCGCTATTTGATTCGAAAGGAAATGTTTCTAGAAAATTGAATTGATATAGTTTAACACTAGGATATAGAATTTTGATAACATTTATTGCTTCAGCTGAGAAATCACAGGAAGCTATTTTGCATTCTGTTTTTGCAAGAAAAGAAGTATCATCTCCCCAACCGCATCCTAACTCAATGACCGTAGTATTTTTATCAAAATTTCCATCAAAATACTTATTAAGCCAACCATCATAACATGAATCAAGTGGATTAAGATTCTTAATTGTTTTATCCCAGAACTCAAGACTTTTATCCATTTAATATCCTCTTTGAAATGTTTTTTTATAGTTTGTATTTTTTATCAATAAGCTAAATCATTTTATTATATACAGCGCTTCTATCTTCGCTCATTGCTAGTAAATGATACATTAATTTTTGATGAGAACCCATTTGCTTGAAGCCAATCATATACTTCGGCGTTTAAATCTTTCAATGTTAAATTTTTCCCTGTTGCAATAAGTTTAAGAAAATTTAATACACTATCTTTTAAGTCTAGTTTTGCTATTAGTGAACTTGCTAATTTTGTATATTCATCTATTGCATTGATAGCTTCTTGGCTTCCTGGTGCAGCTCTTGAAAACAATGTTTTCTTCTGATAAAGGATTGTTCTCTCAGGTAATTCGGCGATTATCGTATTGATAGTTTCTAAAACTCCTGAAATTGCGGCAGTTTTTTGTCCAATATAATTATTCCATAATTCTAGTATCTTTAGGTTTATGAGCGCTATTTCTCTTTTCAGTGTATTCAGATATGCCATGTCATAATCATCTTTATTGAATTTTTCTTTTAATAGAATTAATGATGATTTTGTAGGTTCTAAGTCAATTTTTTCATTGATAATCTTATACATTAATTTCAGTGATTCTTCGATTTTAATAAAGTCCATATATACAATGTCAAAGTGAGAACTGAAATTCACTATATCCGCCTTTTGGCTGTTCAGTCTTTTTACTTTTAGATAATTAGATCCTTCCCTCTTGGAGTTTTCTATCATTTCAATCAGTCTATTGTTGGTTTCCATTTGCCCCACCTCCAATCTTTGTAATCTCAGATTCCATTTTCTCAATTTTTATTGTAATATCATTGCGCTTTTCATTTAATAAGTTTGTTGCTTCTTTATCCAAACTGCTAATAAATATAATATTCTTCTCATTTACAAGTTTATTAAAGTTTGTCAATATTCTTTTATACTTTTCTATTTCATCAAAAGGATTCTTCGAAATCTCAAATAGTTTTATTGGCATTTCAACTTTCTTACATAAGGCTCTAGCATTTTCTATTGCTTTGTAAAATGCCCCATATGAATCAGACCTAGAAATATTAAAATAGTCACTTTCGTTATAGTTCAAATTAAGTGGATTATTCAGAAA
>CAZNRQ010000886.1:0-1592 GCA_964574845.1 uncultured Bacteroidales bacterium | reverse complement strand
TGGCAGTACTGTGAAAATTGAAGTACTGCCATACTGTATTGTTGTACACGAATACAATGCACATACAACCAATAATAAAATAATTTTTTTCATAAAAATGTATAGATTAATTGAACAATAAGAACCAATAGCATCAGGATAACCCCAAAAATAAGGTAAAACAACAAATTCCCGGCATAACCCTTTGGCCATTTCATGCCATAAAGATACAAAAAAAGCCCCGCATCTCAGCGGGGCCTATTCCCAAATTTCGTCAATCCGACACGTTTTTTAGGGCGTGGTCGAAAACTTAACTCTTACTTTATAGCTATCCAGGTAGCAATTATAGCTCCCAGTGTGGTTATACCATTGAATATCGCCGACACCGTAAGTCGGGTGCGAAGCCGTTTCACCTGCTTCTTATTGTCCTCAACAGTATTGATAAGTGTAGTATTATCCTGCCAAAGCTTTAAATGTATGATACTATCGTTTTTAATAACAGTATCTTGTTTTTGGACAATTTTTGTCCATTTTTCTACCTCCCTCAGCTTATCCTCAAGCATTGCCTTACCAATCTTATGCAAACTATCGCACTCAGCCAGCGCAATAAACGTAAGATTTATTTTCTGTACCTGAGCCTGATCTATCAGGGTAATGGTATCACCATTAATGACTTTTCGATAAGGATATTTATTCTGTCCCTCGGAGGAACTGCTCCAGCAAAGCATTATTAGCATCACTATTGGCAGCACCATACTTTTTTTTAAGTTCATCATAGTACCTTTTGGTTATTACATACAAATTACTTTTAGCCCTATAGCTGCTATCCAGCTCTCTCACCTCACACTTAAGCGAAATCACCGAGTCTTTCAGCACAGCATTCTCCCTCTGCAGTCGCGGCACCTCCGGATCGGGAACATACTCCACCTTCTTGCCTTTCCATATTTCATAGCCGGTAAACATGCCGCCTCCGAATCCTACAGTAATGATAATCGCCAAAAAGATTAATGTTTGTTTTGTATTCATGGGTTCAATGAATTGATAAATGATTAAACAGGTAAATTACTACATATAAAAAGCCTCCAAACAAAACTATCAATCCGCATATGGCTAAAATTAATACCAGCCATATCATCCAGTCTTTTAAATTACCTAAGGGTTTAAATCCGTCCATATTTAATTAGAATTACAATCAATAGTAGTGTCCATCACGGCCGAAGTATCCACAGCAAACTGGCAGGTACTTCTGCTGATATCATAATCATGTACGCGCGAAATCTCCACACCATTCATGGTGATCACCCGGTCGCATCCGTTGCCTTTTCTGCATCCGGAGAAAATAGCTGCACATAACAATAATGAAGCTGAAATAAGCATAGCAATGGTAATACTCAAATCTCTTTTACTGTATTTCATGTCCTATACTTTTTCTAACCAATAATCTACTACCTCATTAGTGTTTGGAGTATTAATACCAACACTATCCCGCCAGTTCCAACCGTCACCCATATTCCGCATAATTAGTATCTCACCTTTCACATCAACTACAGGTACAAATACCCCTATTTCCGGAAGCCTATCATCAGGTTTAACGGGCATATAAAGATGCACTT
>CAZNRQ010000885.1:0-1593 GCA_964574845.1 uncultured Bacteroidales bacterium | reverse complement strand
CCTGATAAAAGGTTTAAGAACAGCGATGCTAAAGCAGCAGGCCCGCTGAAAAAAGACGGAACACCAGACTTGCGTTACAAGGCGAATAAGGATAAAGCCAAAGAGAAGAAATAGGTAATGATTTAATAATCAACACTATTCTGAAATCTTAAAAGGGTGAGTGGAATATCAAAGCCGGGTATTCACTCACTCTTTTATTTTAGTGTCCATTTATTCCCTTTAATCTTTGTTTTACTTTTGCAATCAACCTCATTTATTCAATCTGTATGGTAAGATTAATACTCGTTATATTGTTATTAGGGATTACCGTAAACTTCGCAAATTGTCAGATACCAGGTATTAACTACGGAAATTGTGAAGCATCGGGTAAATACTATTCCGTTCGCGGCATTAAAATGTACTGCGAAGTTTACGGCAGTGGCGAACCTTTACTGATGATACACGGAAATGGGGGATCAATCAATGCCTTTAAAAACAACATTGCCTACTTTGCATCAAAATATAAGGTTATTGCTCTCGACAGCCGGTCACAGGGAAAATCAGCCGATCCTTCCGATTCGTTAAGCTTTGAGATGATGGCGGATGATGAGGCTGCTCTTTTAGATGAAATGCACATCGACTCTGCATTTGTTCTGGGCTGGAGTGATGGAGGTATAAATGCGATCCTTCTGGCGATGCGCCACCCTAAAAAAGTGATAAAACTTGCCTCTACAGGTGCAAATCTTTGGCCGGATTCAACGGCGATTATCCCCGCGGCCTGGAGTGCCGATAAGAGGAGGTTCAATAACACGGATATCCTGAAACTCAAAAGTGCCAAAGAGAAAAATGATTATAAACTATTCCTTCTGGATTGGTATCAACCCAATCTTACATTAGCCGAATTACATGCTGTTCGATGCCCTTCTCTGATCATCGGGGGTGACCACGATCTGATACGGGTTGAACATACTGTGCAGATCTATGAGAATATTCCAAAGGCTTATTTATGGATTTTACCCAATTCAGGCCATGCAACCTTAATTGAATATTCAGATGAATTCAACCGTAAAGTAGATGATTTTTTCTCATTGCCATCTCATAATTAACAGATAACATATTGTATAACTGTATTTTGTAAATATCAATTCAAAAATCTATGGTGTTGCCCGTTACGGAATAAGCCTTAATAGCCTCATCATTTTTTTTGCAATGTCGGTATTTTCCATAAAGCCGGTAAACTGCTTTGCGCCGGGCCCAAATGCGTAAATCGGTACCACAATTCCAGTATGTTCGCCTGAAGTATATTTGGCTGTTACCATACCTGTTTTATAATCACCCCCATTGATACTCATTCCGCCGGTCTCATGATCCGCAGTAACAATAATAAGCGTTTCTCCGTTTGAAACTGCGAACTTAAGGGCGGCTCCGATAGCCCTGTCAAAATCGAGGGTTTCGAGCACTACACCCGGGGTGATATTCTCATGGGCGAGAAAATCGATCTCTGATCCTTCGACCATAAGGAAAAACCCTTTTTTACTTTGAGAGAGAAGATTAATTGCTGTTTCGGTAGCCGGAACAAGCATTTCGCCCCGTTCAGGCTGTGTAGGATTATGT
>CAZNRQ010000884.1:0-1595 GCA_964574845.1 uncultured Bacteroidales bacterium | reverse complement strand
GTGTTGGCTGCTTCCATTTTATACTTTTTGGGATTTATACAAAAATAAGAATTTGGGATTACCCTCTGTGTAAATATTTAATCAAAGACTGCCGGTTACACCCTGCCTAAGTCAGAAACCTTGCATAAAATACCTGTGCAAAGCAATTCTGATATTCTTTACAGCAAGAGGCTACCGAAAAACAAATCAGCTTTGTGGGGTCTCAGTTACTGCTTCTTCGTTTTTGATCTCCAGCTTAAAACCCGTACCGTGAATATTGGTGATACAAAGATTTTCATCTTCTTTCAGGTACTTTCTCAGCCTGGTGATAAATACATCCATGCTACGGCCGGTAAAATAATCGCTGTCGCCCCAAATGGATTTCAAAGCAATTTCGCGGTGCACCAAACGATTCTTATTTATACACAACAGTTTCAGCAAGTCGGCTTCCTTGCGGGTAAGATACTGCTCGTTGGTATCCAGTTTAAGGATCATATTGGTATAATCGAAAGTATATTTGCCCAGTTGGAACTGCTCAATATTGTCTACTATCGGGAAACTTGATTTTTTCTTCACACGACGCAGAATGGCTTCGATTCTCAAACTCAGCTCTTCCGTGCTGAAAGGCTTGGTGATGTAATCGTCGCAACCGATGTAGAACCCCTTGATACGATCTTCTTTCAATGCCTTGGCCGTTAAGAAGATTATGGGAACATCTTTGTTTACCTTCCTGATGTCTTTGGCAATGGTGAACCCATCCTTTTTGGGAAGCATCACATCCAGAATGATCAGATCAAAATACTCGGTTTTGAAATGTTCGTAGGCGTCCTCACCATTATCACAGAAAACGGTCTCGTACATAAGGATCTCCAGATAATCCTTAAGAACAAGGCTCAAATTAGGGTCATCTTCTACCAGAAGTATCCTTGCTTTATTGCTGCTGCTTACTGTTGTTGTCATATTGTTTGATTTTTATTAAAGTTAAAAGGAAAATGCAATTCAAATACCGAGCCTCTTGTAAGCTCACTTTTTACCAGTTCGATAGTGCCCTGATGCGCATCCATTACCGATTTCACATAAAACAACCCCAACCCGAATCCTTTCACATTATGCACATCGCCGGTATGAACCCTGAAAAATTTCTTATAAATGTGTTTCTGATCAGGAGTATCTATCCCAATGCCGTTGTCTTCCACCCGGATGGTCACCCCATGATCTTTGTTGATGGTACTGATCTTAATTCGCGGACAATTGTCCGTATACTTAATAGCATTGTCGAGCATATTGGTTATCACATTGATGAAGTGAAGTTCATCCACATAAATAACTGAGTTTTGCGCATTCAGTTCCGAAATGATCTCGCCTTTCTTCTCCCTTACAATCATGTTGAAAATGTCGACAGAGTTTTCAATAATGGGGTGGATATCAATGTCTGCAGGATGGATTCTGAGCTCATTCTTGTCCAGTATAGAGATTTGCAACACCTGCTCCACTTGATTCCTCAAACGGAGATTTTCATCGTAAATGATGTTGGCATATTTCTGAATCTTTTCGGGATACTCATTCACCGCCGACCTCATCAGCATTTCCGAAGCCACTGATATGGTGGATATAGG
>CAZNRQ010000883.1:0-1596 GCA_964574845.1 uncultured Bacteroidales bacterium | reverse complement strand
GGCTATTATAGGTCCAGGCTCCTGTTGGAACGAAGCTTGTAGTTTCGTAAAAACTATTGCCAACAATCGAAAAACCACTCGAATTCGATGAAATTAATATTCCATTTGAACTAGCAGTGGTATTCCATACATCGTAAACATTGTTATTGCTAATAACATTGCTACTGTTTTCATGTGCCGATGTTCCTGCGGAATAAATTCCATTATAACATCTTCCAGCAGCATCGCTAGTTATATTATTATTATCAATTAAATTACCATCATTTCCATTCCCGGTAGATGAAGTTGAAAATAAAATAATAGCTTTGGTAGCACTTGTACCGGCACCCTTTATATTACAATATTTTACGATATTGTTTTCCGCGGAACTTATCAACTGAATTGTTGATGAACTAGAAGATGTGTTAGGATTTGTTATAGTCAGGCTATTTGTAGAACCACTGGCATTAACTCTACCATCAATTGTTACATAATCTGCTCCGTTTAAGTTTATGAGTGGGGCGGCAATGTTTCCACTTATTGAAAGCCCAGTGGTTGTGGGATAAATATCTATGGAAGTATAACTTGCACTACCACTGCCGCTGGCATTTAAAACAGCACTAGCTGTTTCTGTAGTATTGCCAGTAATTCTAATACTAAGACCGCCAGTGTGTCTTCCTGAGTTAATAGCATCAAAAGCATCTTTTAGTCTAAGGTATGGATACTGTAAAAACACTCCCTGGTAAACTTCAACATTAAAGACCAGTGTGCCTTCCAGAGCGCCAATTGTGGGAGGATCTGCCCTAAAGACAGGAGTATAATCATTTGGTACGCTACTAATAGCATTCCCAACTAGAACAGATGATGAAGGCTTATAATTAGCGGCAGTTGTACCACCTGCACTTGCCAATAAAGGATCAATAGCCAGACTAAAAACATCCAGCCCCGATATTAGGGGAATTGATGTAACATCTGCACTATTATATCGTGCTAAAACACCACCTGTACCTGAAGCATAATAATCATTATAATCAAGTGTCAAATTAGTATTAACAGCATAATTAAAATAAACAGCATAATGCATGCTTGATGCACCAATTGTTGAACGAGAATTGCTAAAAATATTGTTTCGAAAACTCCGTGTATTAGTTGTTACCGCACTATACAAGGCATATGATTTATTTGTAGCACCTGAGACCAAGCTTCCACCAATATAAACCGTATTGAAATAAAGATTTGTATTATTACTAGCTGCACCAGTTTCGTAAATACCGTAAATCGTATTCTTAACATTCCCCCCAAGGCTGATGATATTATTGGAATAGGTAGTTGCACCTGAAGCAATTTTAATACCATAGATATTTGCTGTAGTTAATGAAGTATTTGGAACTGATGAATTGTAAATAAAATTACCCTTTACGATATTAGCTCCGGTACCTGAAGAGAAATTCAAACCTATTATATTAGCGGCACCAGCAGTTGCACCAGTTGCAGACAAGTTATAAATAGTATTTCCAGAAAATTCATTATCTCCGGTCCCACCAATAAAATATACACCAAAAACATAACCTGCAAATGTGGCAAAAGTATTTGATAAATTATAAATGGTATTACCAG
>CAZNRQ010000882.1:0-1596 GCA_964574845.1 uncultured Bacteroidales bacterium | reverse complement strand
TAGAGTTGCTTGACTTGGGGTTTGTAGTCGGATTAAAGACTGTCAGAAATATACGAAAAATTCTCGGAATAAAGGCTATCTGTGTTAAACCCAAAACAACGATTTCAAGAAAAGAGCACGATAAGTTCCCGTATAAGCTTGCAGGCGTGAAAATCACAAGACCGAACCAGGTTTGGGCGACTGACATAACTTATGTGCCGACACTAAAGGGATTTGCCTACAAAGTGGCGATTATTGATATTTTCAGCAGAAAAATATTAAGCTACAGAATCTCAAATTCAATGCACCAAAGTTTTTGCATTGAAACTTTACAGGAAGCTTTAAGAAATTTCCCAAAGCCCGAAATATTTAATTCTGACCAAGGCAGTCAGTTTACGGGTAAAAAATTCGTTAATATTCTTTTAGAGAATGGCGTTGAAGTTTCGATGGACGGAAAAGGCAGAGCCTTAGACAATATTTTCATAGAAAGATACTGGAGAAGCTACAAGTACGAGAATGTTTTCTTGAAAAACTACGTAAATCTTTTAGAAGCAAGAGCTGAAACAGCAAAATATGTTAATTTCTATAACGGCAAAAGATTTCACGCTTCTTTAGGGTACAAAACACCTGATAAAATATATTTTGAAAACTTACACAAATCAGTTAATTATTATGAAGAGCAACAAATGGCTGCATAGGAGGATAACTTAAAAAATTTCTGTCTAGACAACGGGGCATGATATATCACTTGATGGAAGTTTTGACAATATTTCATCTAGAGAAGATTCTTTCCTGTCTTTAGCTACATCTATTACAGAGCTGTTTTCTATATCATATACAACGGTTACATATTTGTGTCCTTTGAGAAAGCTTTTCTCATCAACGCCTAAAAAGTCTGTGTTTAGTCCTGTACGCCTGCACAAACCTCTTTTTACTGCTCTTTCTTTAACCGTATTGACTTCATCCCAAGATAAACCCAACAACTTTTTAGCTTGTGTCCTGTTATTGCATCCCAAAAGAACTTGAATCGCCCATTTTTCAAATAACGCAGTATGTCTTGAATGCTTTTCAGCCCAGTCTGTTCGAACTGTTTTTATCCCATGTTCTTCGCAATTAATTCTTGGAATTTTACAATGCAAAATCGTTTTAAACTGCATTGTGTCTAAATGTCGCCAGTTTCTTTCATCTCTTACGTCATAGATACTGCAAAGCTTACTGCATTCGGGACACTTACCGTGCTTTTTATCTTTAGCTTCAATAAAAACGTTAACTTCTAATTTTTCAAAGCCTATTTCTACGTTACAGATTTCCCATTCTTCTGTTAATCCCAATAATTGCTGATATAGTTGGGTATCTTTCATTTAATCTCTCTCTTCTATATATCAATATTCCTTATTAGGCTATTTTACAAAATTTCTCACACACTTTCCAGTAGAACCAATGATTTTATGAAAAAACTAAAAGTGTTTTCTTTGGCAGAAAGTCTCGGAGGAGTCGAATCGCTTGCCTGTTACCCTCCTGCAATGACACACTCCTCTGTCCCCAAAGAAGAACGCGAAAGAAGAGGCATTGCCGATGGATTAATAAGACTGTCCGTAGGAATCGAAGACATTGAGG
>CAZNRQ010000881.1:0-1601 GCA_964574845.1 uncultured Bacteroidales bacterium | reverse complement strand
ACTGGAACACCGTGAAGGAAATGCTTATCCGCGTATGGCCGAAACTGCTTCCGGTATGCTGAATGCCGTGGGTTTGCAAAACAAAGGTGTGGACGTTTTTATCAGCGATATTTACCCCCGTATAAAACATTATGACACCCAAATCATAGTGAATGTCTCGGGCTCGAAGATAGAAGATTATATACAGGTAGTTGAAAAACTGAATGAACTTGATAACATCCCTGCCATCGAACTGAACATTTCCTGCCCCAATGTAAAATCGGGCGGAATGGCTTTCGGAACCAGCTGTGCTTCGGCAACGGAAGTTACCAAAGAAGTGAGAAAAGCCTACAAAAAAACATTGATCGTCAAATTATCTCCCAACGTAACCAACATTGCCGAGATAGCCAAATCGGTAGAAGACAGCGGGGCCGATTCCGTCTCGCTCATCAATACCTTATTGGGTATGGCCATTGATGCTGAATCCAAACGGCCGGTGCTTTCAACTGTTACCGGAGGACTTTCGGGTCCCTGTATCAAGCCCATAGCCTTACGAATGGTTTGGCAGGTGAGTAAGGCAGTTAAAATTCCGGTGATAGGATTGGGAGGCATTATGAATGCCATTGATGCCATTGAGTTTATGCTGGCAGGCGCCACAGCCATTCAGGTGGGTACGGCAAATTTTATTGATCCTGCTATCAGCGAAAAAATAGTGGATGGTATGGAGGATTATTGCCGCCGTCACAGGGTTTCTTCCATAAAGGATTTAATTGGCGGAATGCTCTGCTGATTCTGTAAGATTTTTTTAGTTTCTAAAGCCCGCATTTTTAAGATGGTCACACCATATTGGCACGATTTTCAGTTTGGGATAAATCGATGTTAATGTAACTTTACTTTTGGTGAAAATTGGTGTTTTTGTGATTTGGTGGCGAAACCCGACTTCCAATAAAATACAAAACGGGAGACAATTCTTGCAAATCATTTCCCGTTTCAACCTGTAACCGCCGTAGCTTTTACCTGTTGCCAGACTACTGTTATTCCGACCGGTTTATCCTCTTCAGTCTTTCAACTTTTAGATATAAACCCGAGAACATTTCCCTCACCCTTTCGGGCGGTACCCTTGCGCTCCGACTAAATAAGCCCCCGGTTCATTCTCATTACTGGTCATTCACCGCTGAAGCTATTTCAATGCTGTGTTTGGGACAGCCTTGTTTCGCTTCTCTAGCCCTTTAAACTCATCAAATAAAGAACAACTTTCGTCTACCTTTTTTGTGGATGCAACTCTTAGTACTTAATTCCTCTTTTGCACCTGCTTAATCAGCCAGCCTTTTATCTCTCATCTGGTGAAACAAAGGTACAAAATATGGGATAGCTAAGTCAAGTTTTTGAGCCTGAAGATATCAACAATTAATTCACCGGGTTATGAACAATTTTAACAAATGCAGTAAAGGAGTGCAGGTTACATACCTCAATAGCGGATGAGAATTCAGTGTTTGTAATTTGCAATAGAATGAAATAGTGATATTTGTTCGTGTCGAAATCACAAATGCCCGTGTAACCGACACGACGGCCACTGCAAAACTGACAAAGGCAGCAGACGAAGTCGCATCGGCATGTGTCGA
>CAZNRQ010000880.1:0-1602 GCA_964574845.1 uncultured Bacteroidales bacterium | reverse complement strand
ACTTAAGGCCACTTATGGGAAAGACATTCAATTTATTTTGCTTTTATGCGGTTATTTTGACAGTGGTTATTTGGGATATGAAGCAGCAGAGGGTATTGATTGGGTTTGGGAACATCGTATTAATGATTTTTCAAAATTAGGTTTATGAATGCTGTTGTTGCAAATATTGAGATTGAACGACAAAGAGTTCAGAACTTAGTTGACAGATCGAAGACAAAACTGGAGCGGAATAAACTAGGCCAATTTGCAACACCTATTGATCTGGCGATTGATATAATGACATGTACCAGAGAATACCTGAGAAATAAGAAAAGCATTTCATTTCTTGACCCTGCATTGGGGAGCGGTGCGTTCTATTCTGCTTTTTTGCAAGTTTTTGATGATCTGGAAAAAGATAATTTGTACGGTGTAGAGATAGATAGTGAGTTTGCCTCAAAAGCTGAATTATTATGGGAGTCAACGGGTTTGAAAGTACTAAATACGGATTTCACAAAAATTTCGAATAGTGAAGCTATCAAACAAGTGGATTTATTGGTTTGTAATCCTCCTTATGTTAGGCATCATCATTTAAGTGAGAATGATAAATCAAGGTTTGTTCAGTTCACGAAATCAAAGTTTAGAATTACCATATCAAAATTAGCCGGTTTATATTGCCATTTCATGTTTCAGGCACACAATTTTGTAAAGCATGATGGCATGAGCGTTTGGTTGATCCCCAGTGAATTTCTGGATGTAAATTATGGAGTTGCGGTAAAAGAATATTTATTGAACCATGTTGAATTGATCAGGGTTCATCGTTTTAATCCGGAAAACACAAAATTTCCAGACGCCCTTGTTTCTTCAATTGTTTTGTGGTTTAAAAATTGCAAACCACAATCCAATTCAACAATTGACTTTACTTATGGAGATTGCATTATCAATCCCTCAAAAACCACAAGAATTGAACGTTCAACATTGAAATCAAATGAGAAATGGTCAGGAATTTTTCAAAATGGGGTTTCAGAGCAAAATACATCCAATATTCCGAAATTAAAAGATTTGTTTTATATCAAGCGTGGTATTGCCACAGGCAATAATGATTATTTTATTTTGTCGGAAAATGAAATAGAAAAGAAAGGCCTTCCAAAACAATATTTTAAACCCATTCTGCAAAGTCCAAAATTTATTGATAATGATATTATTCAAGGTGATGAATTTGGCAACCCTTTATTAACAGAGAAATATTTTGTTTTAGATTGCAACATTTATAAAGAGAATATTGACAAAGATTTTCAAAATTTAATCGATTATATAAATTATGGAGAGTCAATTGACGTTCCTTTGGGATATATTTGTAAAAACAGAAGTCCGTGGTATTCTCAAGAAAAGAGAGAAAGCCCTCTTTTTATCAGTAACTATATTGGGAGGGAAAATTCGACAAAGGCTTTTCGATTTATTTTAAATAAATCAAAAGCCATAGTTACCAATTCATATCTTGGTTTGTATCCCAAACCGTTTTTCTACAAACTACAAGAATCAGATCCGGATATTTCAATTCAATTGTTGAATATTTTAAATTCTATTACCTCAAAAGAATTAATTAGGAATGGCAGAGTTTATGGG
>CAZNRQ010000879.1:0-1603 GCA_964574845.1 uncultured Bacteroidales bacterium | reverse complement strand
GGTATGGTGATCCTCTTCTCTTTGCTGATCTATGCAAATGGAAACGACATCTGGAAATGGTATTCCACCAATTTTAGATAGTCGAAGAATAAGAATATTGACAACAAGTCGCAATGCCCTGTACAATTAAATGTATGGGGCTTTTTGTTGATACTGCCCAATTCCATGTGAACCTATCTGTTTTAAAATTGTTTATTATTTACATTTGTCGTGGTTAATCTAAAATCTTGAATATGTACGGAAAAATGCAGGAACACATCTCGAAGGAACTCTCAAACATCAAAGAAGCTGGTCTTTATAAAGGAGAACGGATCATCGTTTCTTCGCAGGATGCAAAAATAAAGTTGGAATCAGGTCAGGAAGTTTTGAATTTTTGTGCCAATAATTATCTCGGGCTTTCAAACAATCCTGAATTAATCGCTGCCGCAAAAACTGCCCTTGATTCGCATGGTTTTGGCATGTCGTCGGTCAGGTTTATCTGTGGTACGACAGACCTTCACAAAACGCTCGAAAAAAAGATTGCCGAGTTTTTTGGAACTGAAGATACGATACTTTATGCGGCTTGTTTTGATGCAAATGGCGGAGTTTTTGAACCTTTGTTTTCAGAAGAGGATGCGATCATTTCCGATTCGTTGAACCACGCTTCGATCATTGATGGTGTGCGGCTTTGTAAGGCTCGGCGTTACAGGTACAACAATGCCGATATGAACGATCTTGAGTTACAATTGCAGAATTCACAGGATGCAAGGTTCAGAATAGTCGTAACAGATGGTGTCTTTTCGATGGACGGTAATGTGGCTCCTTTAGATCAGATTGTTGCTTTGGCAAAGAAATACGATGCCCTTGTGATGGTTGACGAGTGCCATTCGGCAGGTGTTGTCGGTGAAACGGGTAGGGGGGTTACTGAGAAATTCGATGTCCGTGGCCAGGTTGAGATCATAACCGGAACACTTGGAAAAGCATTTGGCGGGGCAGTTGGCGGGTTTACAACAGGCAAGAAAGAGATCATTGCCATGTTGAGACAGAGGTCGAGACCATACCTTTTTTCAAACTCAATTCCTCCGGCAGTTGTCGGGGCTGGGATTAGGATGTTTGAAATGATGACAGAAACAACTGAACTTCAGGACCGGTTACATCGCAATACAGACTATTTTGTAACCAAGATCAGGGAAGCTGGATTTGACATAAAACCTACCAGGTCCGCTATTTGTGCCGTTATGCTGTATGACGCCAAATTATCTCAGGAGTTTGCCTCCCGTTTGCTGGGCGAAGGCATTTATGTGATTGGTTTTTATTATCCGGTCGTACCGCAAGGCCAGGCGAGGATTCGGGTTCAACTTTCAGCAGCACACAGCATTGCGAATCTTGACACTGCGATTGAGGCCTTTATCAAGATTGGTAAAGAATTGAATGTTTTGAAATAATTCTTTGAATTTTATGCATAGTTGGATTGCCCTTAGCAGCTGGTAGGGTGGTTCTTCTGAAAAAATGTAAACCGGCTTAATAAAAAAGGAGGAATTTGAGATGCACACGTTTTGTAAAAATGTTACCATTCATGAAGTAAATGAAACCTTTGGTACCGGGTGGTTGCCGCCCATGCCCG
>CAZNRQ010000878.1:0-1606 GCA_964574845.1 uncultured Bacteroidales bacterium | reverse complement strand
GTACCACAGGATGTGGTAATCAGTTTTAAATACAAATATGCGGATGCTGAAGTAATCAATTGGGAGTTAAACAAAGATGTTTATATTGCTAAATTCAAATTAAATGACCAGGAAGGGAAAGCAGAATTCAATGATAAAGGTGTTTGGAATGCAACAAAATATTCGATAGAAGAAAGAGAACTCCCTACTCCAATTCTAAATTATTATAAAGATAATTACCGTGGACAGGAATTCAGTATTTCTGTTTCTGAGTTGCAAAAGAACAGTTTGGGTTCTACTTTGTATTATCTTGAGCTAAAAAAAGAAGGTTATAACCAATTAAAACCAGTTGAACTTACTTTTGATCTCACCGGAAAACTCCTATCTAAAACTGATCCTGAAGAGAATATAGTGAAAGATGATGGGAAAGGGAAAAAGGACAACAAACAAAAAACTGAGGAAGTACAAACCGTTGTTCCTGATGATAGCGAAAAATTCATAATTGATGCTGCAAAAGTTCCAGCAGTTGCTAAAACCCATTTTGCAAGTAAAGTTAAAAAGGCTACGGGAAGTGTCTGGTATCTGCAAAATAAAATTTACACAGTTAAATTTATCCAGGCAGGACATAAAGGTCAGTCCACGTATACTAAAGATGGCACATGGATAGAAACCAGGGTTGACCAAACCCCTGAAACTTTGCATCAATTAACATTGGCCTATCTGAAAGAGAACTATAGGTCATATAAGATCAAATCTGCAGAATTGGTGGCTCTTCCCAAAGACAAATCAGTTCTTATTTACATGTACGATAAAAGAAGTAAGCTTACTCCTCCTCCTTTAACAGAAATATGGTTCTCACCTATAGGGAAATTTCTAAGCATTACCAAACCTGACGAAGTTGATAATACCGGCATGGATAGTAAAAAGAGGCAGGAGGAAAAAGATAATGAATTTTTATCTGATGTGGATAAAGGAGGTGTTACCTTTGAAAACTCCAACAATTATAACGACAAAGTTAACTTTAAAGAATTGCCTACCCCTATCCCTCAATATATTAAACAGTACTACAAGGAACATTATGTGAAATCATCACGGATGGTTAGCGATGATGAATTGGGCAATGTTTATTTAATAACTGTAAAACTTGAAGATTCGAAGTATGCAGTTCATTTGTACTTTGATCTCCAAGGCAAATTTCTGAAAAAAATTGATGAAGCTGAAGGAAAAATAACCAAGGATAATAACAAAACTATCGAAGAAACAAAAACTCAGGAAAAACCTGAATCAAAATACGGTACCGCTGAAGAAAGAGTTAATGCTACAGAATTACCCACCAACATTACCAAATATCTTAAAAAGAAATACCCTCAGCACAGTATTACTGAATCCTATTTTAAAACCGATGATGATCTGGGAAATTGTTACCTGCTGATTTTGAAAAAATCAGGTGAAAAAAAGGTTTTGCAGCTTTATTTCGACCTAGATGGGAATATGCTGAAAGACGAAACGGAAAATCAATAAGTTTTTGCATTCTTATCGCTGCTGTTTTGTCCAAGGGTATCTATGAAATAACATGAAACGAATCATTCCGTTTTTACTAATTATATTCTTTACCTCTGGTTTTAGC
>CAZNRQ010000877.1:0-1609 GCA_964574845.1 uncultured Bacteroidales bacterium | reverse complement strand
TTCGCCTTTGTTGCGCATAACTCCCTTGCTTGGCAATATTTGCCGGCCTCCAACCGGCATCATAAGGTCGGTGCCTTTTTCGGTTACCACACGGATGTTTTGAACTCCGATGAGTTTCTGTGCAATATGGTCGGTCAAGGCAATGATTTTTTCAATATCGGCATTCAGGCACCTCACCATACAATCGATTGTAATGCCCGGCATAGTTCCTACCCTAACTCCTAATTTGGAGGCTTCGCGGCGGGCATCGGTGTGAGTCAATGATTTTGAAGTGGGACAAATAACCACATCCACATGTTTCATCAGTTCTGCTATCTGAGGTGGGGGTTCCTGTCCGTTGATCTCACGGGCAGTCATTTCGAGCAATATTGATTCTTTGCAAAGTTGTTTGCCGGCTTCGTGCAGAGCCAGTGCAATTTCACGCTTGGTTTCGTCGCTGACGATCAAAAGAGTTTCATCTTTTTGTAGCCCCATACAATCCTTTAAGGCAATTATGGCTGCTTTCTGAAGTTCTGTATTCATGGTTTGATTTTTACAGAATTTTTAACATTAAATTTTTCCCGCAGATTACGCGGATTTACGCAGATTTATTAATTAATCAGAATTGATATTACAGATTGTTTACTTTTCGGTAAATTGAGTTGTCAATATTGTCAGAGTTAAAATTCACCAGAATTCCCAGTTTCAATCCAGTTAGTTTTAGATATGTAATAACCTGTTTATGATGAACCTCTGCAATGTTTTCAACAGATTTTACTTCGATTATAACCTTATCTTCCACAATCATATCGGCTCGAAAACCAAGTTCTAATTTAATATCTCTATACAAGGCCGGAATTGGAACTTGTGCCTTCACATTCAATCCTGTCTTGGCCAATTCGTATGACAACGCTGCTTCATAAACCGATTCAAGAAGGCCTGGACCAAGGGCATTATAAACGGCAAATATACAACCCCGGATTTTATATGATATCTCGTTTTCCTCCAAGATGCAACTATTTATTTCCTGCTGATATCGCTGATCTTCGCTGATCTTTTATCATTTCTTCTTATTTAATCTGCGTAAATCTGCGCAATCTGCGGGACATTTTATTCAAATCTCTTTCCCACCACTTCCCAGTTCACGTATTTCCAGAATTCGTTTACGTAGTCGGGACGGCGGTTTTGATAATCCAGATAATAGGCATGTTCCCAAACATCGCAGGTGAGCAGAGGGGTAAATCCATTGCGCATGGGATTTCCGGCATTGCTTTCCTTAACAATTTCGAGTTCGCCATTTGCGTTTTTTACCAGCCAGGCCCAACCTGAACCAAACAATGTGAGGCAGGCATTGGTAAACTCTTCTTTGAATTTATCGAAAGAGCCAAACTTTTTGTTGATGGCATGAATAAGTTCTGCTGATTCCAGCGATTTTCCATTGGGTATGAGGCTATACCAATAAAAGGTATGGTTCCAAACCTGGGCGCCGTTGTTGAATATGGCTCCGTCAGCTTTTTTAATGATGTCTTCGAGCGAGGCATTTTCAAATTCGGTATCCACCACCAGTTTGTTGAGGTTGTTCACATAGGTCATGTGATGACGACCGTGATGAAACTCTATGGTCTTGGCC
>CAZNRQ010000876.1:0-1610 GCA_964574845.1 uncultured Bacteroidales bacterium | reverse complement strand
ATGCAGAAGATATCAATTCAATAAAATATGCTAAGTTTGATAAATATACTATCGACGACGGCCTTTCTTTTGATAATTCCAGATGTATTGTAACCGACAAACTTGGTTTTTTATGGGTAGGTACGTATGACGGACTAAACAGATATGACGGAATTAACTTTAAAGTTTTCAGAAATGATCCGTCAGACTCAAATTCGGTTGTAGGAAATTCAATAGGATGTATGATATGTGACAGCAAAGGCATACTATGGATAGGAACAAACAATGGACTGTGTTATTTCGATTACAATTATGGAAAGTTTGTTAAAATCAACAATTCAATTAATGATACACTTGAATCTGATTTTAAATGGATATTTTGTTTGTACGAAGACAAAGAAAATAATATCTGGTTCGGTAACAATGAGGGACTGAATGTTTACAATCCTACAAATAAGACACTCAAAAAATATGAAATAAAAACCGGTAATAATTTAAGGTGGGAACCTTTAAGTTGTATATATGAAGATTCTCAAAATAATTTCTGGGTAGCTACATTTGCAGGTTTGCTTAAATTTAATAAGAGTACTGGTGAGTTTATTAATTATTTTAAAACTTCGAACGATAACAAATTAAATTCTATCAAATATGTTACTTGCTTATTAGAAGATTCAAAGAATAATTTCTGGGTAGGAACCTGGGGAGGCGGTTTAAATAAATTTAACAGGGAAACAGGAGAATATAAGTCATACATCTTTGAAGAAAACGTTAAAGAAACTGACATTGGTTCTACAAATATAGTAAACTTTATTTATGAAGAAAAAAATAGCAGCAATGAATCAAAACTTTGGGTCGTGGGGGAAGGCTTAGGAATTGCTGTTTTCGATGTGGCAAAAGAAAAATTTTCTATTACAGAATCAAACCTATATAAATATAAAAGCCTTCCTACAAAATCCATTAGATACGTCGCTGATGATAAACAGGGAAATTTGTGGTTTGCATCCGGGCATGGATTGTTCAGGTACAGCTCTCTGGAAAACAGATTTAAGTGTATTAAGCTTGCTGAAGAAATTAATGATAAAAACAGGTTCCAATTTAATGGTGCAGTATCATTCATTAACGATGCAGAGAATTCTGTCTGGCTGACCTGCTGGGGAGAAGGTTTGTTTAAATGGAATAGAAGTAATAATACATTTAAAAAGATTATTCCCAAAACAGAATTAAAAAATAATTGGGTTAATTGTATATTCGGGAATGATGATGGCAAACTCTGGGTAGGGCATTCAAAAGGAATTGAGATTTATAATCCGGGAAATAACTCTCTTCAAAGACCTGATTTGGGAAGCACGGATTATGATTCAATAATGAATTCCAATATATTTGATATTATAAAAGATAATTCGGGAGTTTTATGGATATCTGCTTCTAAGGGCTTGCTCAGTTATAATCCCGTAAATAAACTTGTTAATGTTTATACAAAGTCCAATAGTGGACTTAACGATTACAGGGTTAATAAATTATTCTCAACTAAAAATGGTGACATATGGGTATGCACAAACAATCAGGGGTTGTTTAAACTTGATAAAGGGAGGAAAGATTTTATAAACTACAAACATAATCCGGCAGATTCT
>CAZNRQ010000875.1:0-1615 GCA_964574845.1 uncultured Bacteroidales bacterium | reverse complement strand
CTCTTGCATATTTCTCAACAACTTCTCGGTAGGCTTTGTTAATGTAAAACGCTTCTCCTTTGTTAAGTCACCCCCCCAATGAAAATAAGAAGCAATAACATTACAACATATTACGATAAATACAAGAAGAAAAATTCTAATTGCTGCCTGCTGCTGTTGTGACCGCTTTGTGACATTCCCCTTTGCCATAAATTAAGACTGACTTGCCCAATCCCTCGTGCGGTTATTGAGCGAAAATTTAGTAAGCGAAATAAAAAATACAATTACCGCTAAAAAATAAACAATATCTCTTGAATCTATAAAACCTCGGCTGATAGAATTATAATGAAACTCCATGCCTATCATACTTAGATAATACTCTATTCCTTCTGAAATAATTGGTAACCTACTTAATTGTTGAAAACCGGTATAAAGTATATAACAACCAATTAAAGATATAAGAAAACCAACAACTTGATTACTCGTCAAAGAAGAACAGAAAACACCGACCGCAGCAAACGCAGCAGACAAAGAAAACAATCCTATATAGGAACCAATAATAGCCCCTGAATCCAATACAACACCGGGATAGGTGAGCGTGCCAATAGTATATACGTACAATATAGTAGGCAATAAGGCAATTAATATCAGTACCAAAGTAGCCAAATATTTCCCTAAAATTATATCTAATAATTGCAGCGGCTTTGTAGACAACCACTCAATTGTACCGGTTCGGAACTCATCCGAAAATGAACGCATGGTGACAGATGGAATCAAAAGCAATAACAACCAAGGTGCAATTGCAAAAAATCTATCCATTACTGCAAGTCCGTAAGATAAAATACTAAAATCAGGTAAAATCCAAAGAAATAAACCACAGGCTATCAAAAAAACTATTAAAGCAACATACCCAACTATTGAGCTGAAAAATGAGTTTAATTCCTTAAAAAATATCGCCTTCATCTAAATATTGTCTGCAATTTAATTTACTTCAACCTATACAAAATTACTATCGAATATTTTTAACTATTTCATGCTGAATCTCTACCATTTCAGCATGTGTCAATTTCAATTTAGCTCTTGTAAAATTCAAATCATTTGCACTATCTATTGGAATCAGATGCATGTGTGCATGGGGTACTTCTAAACCAACAACACTGATACCAACTCTATTGCACGCAATTGTACATTCAATAGCTTTGGCAATTGGCTTTGCAAAAATTAACCAATCCGAGAGATACTTATCATCAACATCAAAAAATTTATCAGTTTCAACTTTCGGAACCACTAATGTATGCCCTCTCACTAACGGATTAATATCTAAGAACGCATAGAACATTTCATCTTCTGCAATCTTATAACTTGGAATTTCCCCCGCAATAATTTTTGAAAAAATAGTAGCCATAAAAACTATATACTAATTCCCTCTACCCTCAATTTAATAATTCCGTTTGGTACTGTTATTTCTGCAACTTCGCCGATAGTTTTACCAAACAAACCTCTTCCAATTGGCGAATTAACAGAAATTTTATTCAGTTTGATGTCAGCCTCTTTTTCTGAAGTAAGTTGGTAAATTATTACCTTGTTTGTGTTCAAATTTGTAATTGTTACTTTACTCAAAACAGAAGCCTTAGAG
>CAZNRQ010000874.1:0-1615 GCA_964574845.1 uncultured Bacteroidales bacterium | reverse complement strand
ATTAAATGAAATTGGCCTCGACCCGGGCATCGACCATATGTCGGCCATGCGCATTATCGATAAGGTGCATGCTCAGGGCGGGAAGATTGAAGAGTTCTATTCGCTTTGCGGTGCTTTGCCTTCACCAGAATCATGCGACAATCCGTTCAATTACAAATTCTCATGGAGTCCTAAAGGTGTGGTGCTGGCCGGAAATAATGATGCCGTTTATTTAAAACATGGAAAAACTGTGGAATTGCCCACTGCCGATCTGTTCAAAAATCCCATGAACCTCAATTTCCCTGATGTTGGTAAGCTCGACATTTATCCCAACCGCGATTCTTTATCCTACATCGACATCTACGGAATTCCCGAAACCAAAACTATGTATCGCGGCACTTTCCGCTTCCATGGTTGGTGCGAAACACTGGATGTATTAAAAGCTTTGAAATGCACCTTACCCGAAAAATTCGATTTCAGCGGAAAAACATTTGCCGGAGCGGTTGCCATGGTGAATGGCATTTCAGACGAAAATAATATCAGGAAATCTGTCGCCAAACTGCTGAATCTGGATGAGAATGCTTATGCACTGCAGGCTATCGAATGGTTGGGACTGTTTGAAAATAAACCCATGAACCGTAAGGAAGATTCTATGTACGAGATCACTTCCGACCTGATGATAGAAAAGATGATGATCACCGAAAAAGACCGCGACATGGTGGCTATGATGCATATTTTCAAAGCTTCGTATCCGGATGGAAGAACCGAGATCATCAAATCGCGCATGTTAGATTTTGGTTCGTTGCAGACCGATACGGCCATTGCCCGCACAGTGGCATTGCCGGCGGCCATTGCCGTAGAGATGATTCTGAAACAGGAGATCAAAGTGAAGGGCGTTTACATTCCTGTGATTGCTGATATTTACAATCCTGTGCTCGACAACCTCGAAAAACTCAACATTAAGATGATTGAGGAATATGGTTTGCCTCTTTCAGAAAATCTTCAATAAACAGGCCTGATGAAATTCGGTAAATGGATAGGCGGCGGACTGGGATGGGCATTTTTCGGGCCCATTGGAGCCTTGCTTGGCTTTGCACTGGGAGCAGCTGTTGACAATATCACTATCACTTCCCCCCAAACTTCACACTCGCCCACACAGCAAGGCGATTTTATTGCCAGTTTGCTTGTGCTCACTGCGGCTGTGATGAAAGCCGACGGCAAAATACTCAAATCGGAACTGGATTATGTGAAACGAACTTTCATGGCCCAATTTCCCGAAGAGCAAGCCCGGCAGTATATGCTGATGCTGCGCGACATTCTGAAACAGGACATTCCAGTTCAGGAGGTGTGTCAGCAGATTAAGAATTACATGGATTATTCGGCCCGACTGCAATTGCTGCATTATCTTTATGGGATATCATCCTCGGATGGCGAACTGCACAGTTCTGAGCTTAATGTAATAGAACAAATTGCTGCAGGAATAGGAATCTCACAGGCCGATCTTTCTTCTATCAAAGCCATGTTCGTGAAGGATACCGATAGCATGTACAAAATATTGGAGATTGAGCCCACGGCCAGCAACGAAGAAGTGAAAAAAGCCTATAGACGTATGGCCGTGAAGTATCATCCCGACAAG
>CAZNRQ010000873.1:0-1617 GCA_964574845.1 uncultured Bacteroidales bacterium | reverse complement strand
AAACACCACAGTGCTGGTCAGTCCGCAATAGCGGCCGTAAGCTTTAAAACTTTCGTCAATCTGTATGGCGAGTTCGCGGGTAGGGGTAACGATGAGGCTGCGTATTTTGCGTTTGCGGTCGTAGGCTTTGTTGGCATGAAGTAATTGTAAAATAGGAATAGCGAAGGCAGCGGTTTTTCCGGTGCCGGTTTGTGCGCAACCCAAAAGGTCGGTGCCGCGCAACACAATAGGAATGGCTTCTTTTTGAATAGGAGTGGGTATAGTGTAACCTTCCTGTGCTATCGATTTCAGGATAGGCTCAATAATGTTTAATGATTGAAATGGCATAATTTTAATAAAATGTAATGAATTGTGTAATAAATTGGGGAAATCAAAAACCTGTCTGTCGTAGGGAGGGAAAAAAAGTCCGGATGTGAATTTTTGCAAAGGTACGTCTTATTATCGGATAAATGATAAAAAGGATTATTGGAGGGATGGAGGAATGGATAAATGGAAAGATGGAATTGATGGATAAATGGATGGAAATCTCTGCGGTGAATCTTATATTGTGGTCTCTGTGAGCCTCTGTGCTTCTCTGCGTATCTCTGTGTTATAGCTCTTAATCTAACTTTAAGCTTTTAAATTACTCTCAAATAATTATCTTTGCTTTCTTAAATTGAACAAAACAATACTTGGAAATCCTCCTCACCATATTATATTCCCTGCTGTTTATCTTTTTGATTTACAAGTTGCCTTTCTTTAAGATAGAAGGATTCAACTGGAAGAGCCTTACCGTAGTTTTTATACTGAAGATAGCCGCCGGCCTGGTGATGTACTTTATCTATACCTATTATTATACTGATCGTTCCACCGCCGACATCTTCCGCTATTTCGACGACAGCAAGGTGATGTACGATGCCCTGTGGAAGCATCCGCTGGATTATATCAAAATGTTGACAGGAATAGGCAACGACTCCACCTACTTCGATCTTTATTACAAACACATGAACAACTGGTATCGGGTGTTCGAAAGCAACATTTACAACGACAGCCATACCATCATTCGTTTCAACGCCGCCCTGCGACTGTTTTCTTTTGGCTATTTCAACGTGCATACTGTCTTCATGTGCTTTCTGTCGCTCACGGGACTTGTGGCTCTCTACAAATTCTTCGTCACCTATATGTCCGATCGTAAGCGGGAACTGTTCTTCGCTGTTTTCTTGCTGCCTTCAGTATTATTCTGGGGTTCGGGTGTGCTCAAAGAGGCCATATTGTTGTTTGGCATGGGCATGCTGCTCTATAATATGGATAAACTGACACGACAAAAGGTGAATGTGTGGGCCATAATCTGGCTGTTGTTCTCCCTGCTACTGCTGATCTACACCAAATACTACATCTTTATCATCATGGTGCCCCTGTTGGTGGCCTTTCTATGGTGCAAATACACGGGCAATAGGCTGTGTCTGCTGAAATATGCCGGGGTATTGGTGCTCTATATTCTGGTAGGACTGAACATACACCTGATATTTCCGGGCTACAATATGCTGGAAATTATCGCGCAGAAGCAAAACGACTTCATCGGTCTGGCTAAAGAAATGCATTCGGGCAGCCTGCTCACCCAACACCTACTACAGCCCG
>CAZNRQ010000872.1:0-1617 GCA_964574845.1 uncultured Bacteroidales bacterium | reverse complement strand
CTATTGTTCAATATCACGGACATTCAGGCCCCGGTTTTTCGGTGGCCTCCATGCTCGAAGTGGCCCGCGCCGGGGCCGATTATCTTGATGTTGCTATGGAACCCCTTTCATGGGGAATGGTACACCCCGATGTCATTACCATTGCCGAAATGCTGAAAGACGATGGATTTATTGTTCCCGAGATCAATATGAATGCCTATATGGAAGCCCGCGCGCTTACACAATCCTTCATGGATGACTTCCTCGGTTATTTCATCGACCCTAAGAACCGTTACATCTCTTCACTGCTCATTGGTTCCGGCTTGCCCGGCGGTATGATGGGCAGCCTCATGGCCGACCTCAAAGGCATACACAGCGTTATCAATTCTACCCTGAAATCGCAGGGCAAACACGAACTCAACGAAGACGAATTGCTGGTGAAGCTATTCGACGAAGTAACTTACATCTGGCCCAAACTGGGATATCCCCCCTTGGTGACTCCTTTTAGCCAGTATGTGAAGAACGTCGCACTGATGAATATCCTGCAACTCACCAAAGGCGAAGAGCGTTATTCCATGATAGACAACAACACCTGGGATATGATACTTGGGAAATCGGGTACCCTTCCGGGTCCACTGGCTCCTGAAATCATAAAACTGGCTAATGAACTGGGCAAAGAGTTCTACACCGGAGTTCCTCAGGATGGTTACCCCGATGTGTTGGATAAGTACCGCAAGGAAATGATAGAGAACAACTGGGAATTTGGTCAGGATGATGAAGAACTCTTCGAATTCGCCATGCATGAGACCCAGTATCGCGATTATAAATCAGGTGCCGCCAAGACCCATTTTGAACAGGAAGTAGAAGACGCAAAAGCAAAAACCACAGAAAACAAAACCGTATCGAAAATGAAAGAGAAACAAAGTCCTAACCGCAGTTCCTATCCCAAAGAAGAAGTTTCAGCGCAGGAAGCCATAATAGCTTTTGTTTTACATTCCATAAGTCAGAAAGCCGAAGCCCCCAGCGAACACTCTAACCCGGTCAACAATGTGTGGAGCACCATAGGATTCTGGAGAAACCTGCTGAAGGTTAGCGTGAATTACGAAAAAGCCGACACGGAAGTGTTTTACAAAGCCTCGAGAGATGGAAACTACGAATTACAGATCAACGGCGAGAGTCACAAAGCCAAAGTGGAATACGTTTCGGAAGATGAACTGGATATCACCCTCAACGGCCGCAAGGTTTTTGCAGCCATCAGTATGATGAACGACGGCACTTTCAAGGTGCTCATCAATGGCAAAGAATATTTCATGAGTCGCAACGATTTGCTGATAGAAAGTTCAGAACTCACAGAAAACGAATCCACCAATCACTCCTCAGCAGCCAACAATCTGTTATCACCCATACCCGGAAAGATTTTCAAAATTAATGTTAGCGAAGGCGACAGCGTGAAAAAAGGCGATGTAGTGATAGTCGTAGATGCCATGAAAATGGAGAACAACCTCATTGCCAAAAGAGATTCCGTGGTGAAGAAGATACACGTTTCGGTAAACCAAATGGTAACAGGTAATTTCCTTCTTGTCGAACTGGAAGAAATTCTAAACTAAGAACCCATGGACTTATTGATCACCGAATGTC
>CAZNRQ010000871.1:0-1622 GCA_964574845.1 uncultured Bacteroidales bacterium | reverse complement strand
AAAGGATGAAAGATTTCTTTTGTTTCCAGATAGTTCGATTCTTTTGTGAACGTTGGAAAAGTAAATCCCCGGTTCTTTGAAGCTTTCGCTATTGAGGTATAAGCATCAATTTCATATACTGTTTGTAATAACCTTCTAACACTACTAATCTCATTTCTCCGGAAGATTGTATTAAGGGTGGTATACTCATGTGGATACAGCTTCCCTTTATTGTTCAGGCTTAAAACGATTTTCAGTGATGTATTTTCAATAGTCTCAGGTATCGTCTTTATGAAATTGCTTACTGGATCTGGTATCTGTTGAGAATTAACAGTTAAGGCAAAAGTGTGGAGTTCATTCAGGGTTTTTATAAGATACCTGACACCTCGTTGCAGGATATAATATTCATTGCCTGGCCAGATCATATTCTTCAAAGCCTTTGAATATGACTGCGAATATGAAAATGAAGATGAATCTATTTTCCGCGATAAATAATACTCTATGAGATCAAGAATATGTTTATCAATTTTGAAGGTGATTAATGAGTTTTGAAAGAAGCGAATCAGCTCGATACGATTTTCAATTTGGTCAATATCTGAAAAAGGCAGAGAAAAAATTCTCTGTAATTCATCTTTCCCGCCAATTGACTTAGTTAAGTTGAATAACGAGAATATCGAATTATCACCTTTTGATTTCTCGAAAAGCTATAAATCATTGGCAGTTTGCTGGTCAATTCTAAAATTCATTTTAATGCAAATTTTATAGCATTGGCTCTTACGGCTGGCCTCCATACTACGCAAAGGTATAGCCTTTGATGAGTAACTGTACATTAGTGGACAAAACGAATCAACTGACCACCTTCCGCCGATTATTACAATCGCTCAAACCATTTCAAAAAAGCTTGACTTTAAGTCGGTTATGTTGTATTTTTGATGTAAATTCAAGGAATATGAAAACCCCGTTCTTTTCCAGGCCGGATGCAGGGCGACTTAAGAAAGCTTTAATCCTTTTGTCGGTTGCAGTGTGCTAATTGCCGTTTCGATTCCCGGGATGATTTTATCCAAGGGCAATACGTTGTTTGCCCTGTTGTATGTTGCCGGATTTACCCTGGTTTTCTATGCCATCCTGCATCCCTGGCAAAAAGTATGGTATTATGCCATATGCATAGCGATATTCCTGGTATTGCTGATAATCATTATTCAGGATCCAAGTATTTTTTTAAGCGTGGTGAACGCTGAAAAACTATCCGGTCACGGGGCTGAAGATCTTGCATGGGCCATTGGAGGCGCATTCTTTGCAGGCATCATTGCGGGCATCATCGGCATTGTCCGTACCCTGATGTACAGGTATGATGATGACTGATGAACATCATTTTTCTTAGTTGGTTGTAAGTGTCATGGCGATTGTGAGAGAGGCCTCACTTGACAAGTCCCGGAACTGCCGGTTTAATCATAGCAGCGCCGATTCTTTCACCTTCTTTGATCTCAGTTTCATAGCCCTTTAATGTATTTCTCAATAAATCATCATCGAGGCGGATTTTGTTTTTTTCAAACAGCAGCACTACTGTGGAACCTCCGAATTTGAAATACCCTTTCTCATCCCCTTTGTATACAGACTTCCCGGTATAAGTCTGCACAATACTT
>CAZNRQ010000870.1:0-1627 GCA_964574845.1 uncultured Bacteroidales bacterium | reverse complement strand
CTGTTAATCCAGATGCGGTCAATCCGGCCAGGTTAAGTACTTCGTTAAAATATTCGCTGCCTGCCATGGACACCAATGTATAGGAAGCATCTGGCAACCTGCTGAAAGTGAGGGTGGAGTTATAATAACTTCCTTTCCTGGCCAACTGTCCCTGAGCATCGTAAAGGATGCCCAAATTGGAACTGTTTGTACTGGTGCCATAGGTGGCTTTGATTCCGCCCAATTCCACAAGGTCAAAATTGGCTGTATCTTTTCCTGTTGGATTGATGGTAATGATACAATCTTTGGGGTTAAATTCGCCATCCCTGCTTGATGCCGTTATGCGGATCTGGTCGTTAACGTTTGTCTTATCCTGAATAATCAGATCTGGATATTGGACATAAACATCACTGACCGCTTTGTTTTTCGTCAGGTTAAACAGTTGATAGGCTACATTCTGATAATTGGAATAGTAATTTTCCTTTGTGGCTGTTAATCCCTGGGTCACACTTGGCGTGAAAGTGAGATTGGTGGTTACAGTTATCCCTGTAACCGGCAATAAAACGACCGTGCCTAAATTAGCAAAATTGTTAAAATGAGCATAAGTCTTTGACTGACTGATGTATTCCGGAAATGAAAAGCTTACTTTACTGCTGTCGTTGTAAACAGTCATTGAGTACTTCCCATCTTTGTCGGTCAATGTAGTATAGTTCTTTGCAAACCTGCCATTCAACATTTGTGCAACTGCAACGGTTGCACCGGAGATGGACCATTTGTTTTCATCCAATACAACACCCGAAATCTTCACCGAATCAATAGGTTGCAACGTATAAACAATATTATTGTTTCCGCCTATAACCGTATAAGTTTGGACTTCAGGCATCTTGTACTGCGAACCTAAAGCAGTGTTAAAACCGATGGAGTAATAAATCACCGATCCTACAACCATTTCACTCAAACTCTTGCCTTGCGCCAGGAAGTGTTTATTGGTGTCGAACCACTGAATGTTTGCCTCATCGGTCACATTCACCTTCGATGGCGTAAGTACTTGCATTGACACCGCAAAAGTAGTTTTTATACCGCTCAGGATTACCGAATTGGTTCCCCTGTTCAATTTAAGTGTGTCAATTTTCGCCAGAACTTCACCGCTATTGGTTAGCAATTCTATTTTGTAGCGGTTAAGAATTGTCAATCCATTAAAAGTATAGGTCTGCTTATCACCGGTAATGACTGGCACTTTTTCATTGGTTGCCAGATTGGTCAAAAGCAAGGTTGAACCCTTATAATTGATTTGATTGACATTGCCCGGGAAAGAGACATTCAACTCTGCAGCATAACTTAAATTGAGTGTAAAGTTGTCTATTTCAAACCACTGGTTGATTGCGGATGTTGTTCCCTTTACCTGAATATCAAATGGGGTGCCATCTGTTGTAAAAGTAACCTTACCATAACTCCAGCCAAAACCTGCTTTATTATTGGCCATTTTTTCATCTGAACCATCCTTTCCATTCTGCCATATCTCTCCTCCTACATTCCCATTTGCCGGAAAATCAACTGGAACTCCTCAACGGTCATTGACATGGCAGTTTCCGTGGCAGCCCTTCCTGCAACTGTAATCACATAAGTTTCCGCAGGCAGTGTTGTGATT
>CAZNRQ010000869.1:0-1629 GCA_964574845.1 uncultured Bacteroidales bacterium | reverse complement strand
GGCTGAGTAAGATATTTGTAAGAAATTTTATTTTCTTAAAACCAATTATTATGAAAAGAATTTATTTCGCCTCAGTCATCTGCCTCCTGATTTTCTCATTAAACACCCGGGCGCAGACTTATGCCTTCGACACCCTTGATGTTAACAACGTGAGGGCTGTATTCAATTCGACCGGAATCAATTTCTCCGACAATTACAATAGTTTCTTTGAAGCTCCCAAAGGAAGCAATAATAAAACTATTGGGTGCAACACTCTATGGATTGCAGGGAAGGATATTCATGGTTCGATGTTCCTTTCGGGAGGTGTAAACTCATCCACCGGAAGAGACTATTATCCCGGCCCACTTACTAATAACGGAACCGCATCCACCGACTCGAGCACTATGGCACATTGGAACAAAGTATGGAAGGTGAGCAAAGCGCAGATTGAATATCATAAAACACATTGCGCCAACACAGGTTATATAATGCCCGATGCAATTGCCAACTGGCCTGCTAACGGTGACACTTCTCTTCATCAGGATTTCCAAATTGCACCGTTTTATGATGCGAATGGTGATGGGGTTTATACTCCTTCGCATGGAGATTATCCATTGATACGAGGCGATGAGGCCATTTTCTTCGTGTTTAACGACAGGGGTGGTTTGCATGAAGCCACCGGGGCGGTAGCCGGTGGATTTGAGATTCAGGCTATGGCTTACGCCTTTAAATGTGCAGATGATTCTGCCTTAAGAAATACGGTGTTTCTGCATTACAAAATAATAAACCGCAGCACTTTTGGTTATACCTCGGTGGACATGGGCATTTACAGTGATCAAAACATGGGGAATCCTCAAAACGACTTCACACGTTCGGATATACAAAGAAACTCCTTCTACACCTATTCGGCTACCAATACCGATCCTATCATGGGCAATTATTTCGGCGCTCAGGCGACCACGCTGTTGGGAGGACCATCTCTTACCCCTGACGGGGAAGATAATCCGGCTTACGATTCGCTGAATCTGCTTACCTGCAACGAAGCCATCAACGGACTGAATTTCGGCGACGGAATAGCCGATAACGAAAGGTTAGGTCTGACAGGTTTTATCAATTTCAATAAAGGAGGCCTTGCGATATCCAGCGAACCGACCACTTGCGGAGATTATTTTCACTATCTGGAAACCAAATGGAAAGACGGCAGCAAATTGATGTATGGAGGCCATGGCACAGATTATATTCCTCCTTACGGACCCGATTGCCATTTCCAGTATCCGGGCCTCAGCGATCCCTGCAACTGGGGAAGCAACGGAAACCCACCCAATGGCCCACAGAACTGGACAGAAGAAACTGCATCGAATTCGCCGGGCGACAGGCAGGGACTGGGTATTACAGGGCCTTCCATCATTGATGCCGGTGATTACAAGGAGATGGATATTGCGTTTATATTCGGAATGGATTATTCACAACCCGGACAAATTGATGCCTGGCGCGATGTGCTGAACCAAAGGATAGATTCGATACGCAGCTATTTCAGGAAAGATGCCACCCCTTGCGGAGGAAGCATCAGCGGCATTTCGCAGACGATAAAAGATGAAGGCAGCCGGGGGATTGAAGTATACCCCAATCCTGCTACAGAAGAACTCTATG
>CAZNRQ010000868.1:0-1629 GCA_964574845.1 uncultured Bacteroidales bacterium | reverse complement strand
ATTTCAAATTCGTTTTTTCTATTTTTCCATTTATTTCAATGAAAATATTATCTAAACCATTCACCATTATTTCACTTACATTTTGATTGTCTGCAAGTGGCTGTAATATATCCAACTCCATCCTTGTTGCATTATATACATTTTCTATAATTGCCTTCTTTTGTGAGTAACCATCTTTAAATGTTCTTTGATCATGAAGTACATATTCCTCTATAAGTTCCAACACCTCGCAATCACTAATTTTCTCCTGGCTTTGGTTGATTATTCTCCTTATATCTTCTGTCATCTCTTTCAAAAGGCTTTTTGAGTTGCTCATCATCTCCTCCTTTTCTTTTAATAGTTCTTTATAAGATAATCAGATATTTTCTGTATTCCAAAGTAGAAATTCCCATACATTGAAATTTCAACTTTATCCTTCAAACAATTAATGCTAGCTGGATCATATTCCACAAATAGATTATCGCAATGAGTGCCACCTCCAATTTCTTCATTGTTGTATATCATCATTGTTTTGTCTTCATCTTTTAAATTTCGATTCAATTCCAACGAATCCAATAAAGCTACATTCTTTTCTTTGGTAATAATAGAATTTTCTGTAACAAGTAAAAGGCAATTGCTGCTTTTATACATTAAATTCAATACTTCAGTTTGCTCCGATGAAAAATCAATTATAATATAATTAAATTCTCCAACCTTGCAAATATATTCAATTGCCACTCTTAATTCCTCAATTTCAAGTTTTAATAATTGATTTATCCCTACGCTTGGATAAAATGTATAAACTCCAAATGGATCTTTATAAAGGTAACTTTCAATTTTTTTATACGATATTGGATTTTCTATTGTTTTAAAAAGATAATAAAGAAAATCCGACATATCTCTTTTGCTAGTTTTCATATCATTGAAATATGAATCATACTTTTGAAATGTTTCTAAATTTAAATATAGAACTCGTTTTAGAAATCTTTTAGAAATATCCCGTGCTATTGAAACTGAAATTACACTCTTTCCAACACCTCCAGCTCCACTTGTTACGGAAAATAATCTATCATTTTGTTCACCACGTTTATAATTGATAAATCCTTTGGAATTCGAGTTTAGAAACTTGATCTCTGAATTTAAATTTTGCATTGATTGAAATTTTTTTAATTTTACTTGATTTTCATTTATGAGTTCGGATTTCTCCTCAATTTCCTCTACTAGAATTATACATTTTAGTTTTTCACTCAAATTAATTTTATTTATTATTAAGTGATTCTCCTCCGAATCAATAATAACCAACTCCAAATTAAGATTCTTGATGTCGCCTTCCAAATCTTTGTTGTCATTAATTTCATTTAATATATAAATGTCATAATCGTGATTCCTATTTGATAAGTATTCTCCGATTTTTATAGCATATTCCCGGTTTTCTAATATTAATCCAATTTTCATTTTTCATTACACCAATTTTGTCAATATTGCATAGCAACAATTTAGTAATATTGC
Source organism: uncultured Bacteroidales bacterium (assembly GCA_964574845.1). Taxonomy (GTDB): domain Bacteria; phylum Bacteroidota; class Bacteroidia; order Bacteroidales; family CAIWKO01; genus CAIWKO01. The sequence continues at coordinate 141 of CAZNRQ010000868.1, read as the reverse complement.
ATATTTTAATTTATATGTCATTAATTTACATATTTGTTATTATTTGTTATTTATACTTTACGCTTCTTCTTTTTCATTTACAAGAACATTAAAACGACAATAAAAAGAAGGCTTTACAAGCCTTCTTTGAATATTTCAGTT
>CAZNRQ010000867.1:0-1632 GCA_964574845.1 uncultured Bacteroidales bacterium | reverse complement strand
ATGCAAAAGGGGCCGCGGCAATAGGCAATGATCTCTTTTCCGTCAGTCAAATCCCTTAATCTGGCAATCAGCTCTTCTAAAGGGATAGAAAGTGCTCCTGAAATATGACCGGATTCAAATTCATCCACTGGTCTTACATCAAGCAGCAATACATTTTGCTCCCCGATCATCCGCTCCAGTTCTTCAAAGCTGACCGAATGTTGGGTGTCGTTGACTTGTCTTTGCCGGTTGATCATCCTATCAAGTTCCGCAATCTCATTCACTGCATACTTTGTGACATGCTGGTATAGTGCAAGAAATTCGTCACTGATCAAAGAGTAATAGACAAAATGCCCATCTCTCCGGGTTTTTACAATGTTGTTGTTTTTCATGACCTGCAAATGCTGGGAAGCATTGGCTATCGTCATCCCGGTTGCCTGCACGATACTCTCTACACTTTTTTCACCTTGCGACAGGATTTCGATCACTTCAATACGGTTGGAGTTAGAGATGGCTTTCAACATTTTTGATAGTCCCTCGTAAACAACCCCCTTAAATTCTTTGTCCATCATCGGAATGCAAATCTTATTTTTTCATTAACCTGGATATCTCATTTTCAAGTGCGGCACCGTGTTGGTTTATTGCCAGGATGATCCCATTCCCATCCAGAAGCAAATTAAATGGCAATTCCTGAATGTTGTAGGCTTTTGCAACCGGTGATCTCCAAAATTTGAGGTCGCTTACTTGTATCCAATTAATATTCAATGTTTTGATCCCATTTTTCCAATTTTCTTCCTTGGCATCCAGCGAAACGCCATAAATTTCGAAGCCTCTCCCATTCCTGAAGTTTACATTTTTGTATTTTTTGTACAATTTGGCAAGTTCAGGCTGCTCTTTAACACAGGGTGCACACCATGTACCCCAAAAATCAATCAGTACCAACTTGTCTTTGAAGGAAGATAATGCAACAGTCTTCCCTTCAGGGGACGGGAGTTCGATTTCAGGTGCTTTATCCCCAATTTCAAGACCTTGCTTCTGGGCAAAAACGCACAAAAAGGAGCTTCCCACAAGTAGGATAGCCACTACCAGAACCATTTTTCTCATTCAAAGGGCAATTTAGATTATTCGCTTAAAGGATAACCATGGTCAATCCAGTCCACTTTAATATTTTGTGGCAGGTTCAGGAGTTTGTAATTGGTGAACTGCATGGTTTTTAATAGTTCAATTGCGGGCCTAACATTAGGGCATCTTTCAAAAGGACAGCAACCACAGTAAATTACGATGTTTGAATTTTTCGGCAATTTCTCAAGCTTAGATTTGAGGCTATTGAGGTTCTCCTTCATCATTGCAGGGCCGATCTCGATCGAATTTTTAATAATAGCCTGCATACCAACACTATACACAATTGGTTGTGGGGCCGAAGGATTGTTCAGCGTTTTGGCCAGATCGGCAGGGTTAAGCAGTTGCTGGGTAGTCCAGGGTTCAGGAACCCCGGGAGAAGAAAAATGGCTGAAAGCCAGGACCGAAGTCGCGAAAGCAACTATAAGGAGGATTGAAATTTTCGTTTTCATGTATTGATATGGTTTATGATTGCCTGATAAAATTGATCGCACAAAGCTAATTCAATTATTCTATATATTTATTGAATATGTT
>CAZNRQ010000866.1:0-1633 GCA_964574845.1 uncultured Bacteroidales bacterium | reverse complement strand
CCCCTGTTCCGTACAATAATTCTAGTTCTTATTATGATTACATAGCGTCTGGTGACGAACGCTATGGTTATTTCGCTGGTGCATATCCTGATTATACTTTAAGTTTTAATGTTTCGGATTTAACTCCTAATGGTTCCGTTATTATTTTTAATCTTTCTATTTCAGATGAATCTGGTAATACTTGGAGTGACCAATTTACAGTCACAGTAAGTGCAACAGGTGCAAACATTAAATTTAGCAAATTTGAGGTTGTTGCAGATAATAATGGCGATGGAATAATAAATAAAGGTGAAGCTATTAAATTGAAAGTCTATCTTCAAAACCAAGGATCCAGTGATGCGAACAAGGTCAGAGGTACAATCACAACTTCAGACAGTTATATTTCAAGCCTTGTACCCACAATACCTGTACCATATAATAACTCAAGCTCATATTATGATTATATTCCTATTGGTTCTGAACGGTATGGTTATTTCGCAGGAGCATATCCAGATTATACTTTGAGTTTTACGGTTTCTAGCTCAACTCCACCAGGAACTAACATAACCTTTAACGTTGCCATCACTGACGAAACAGGTAATTCCTGGAATGATACGTTTATAATAACTGTAGTTGCAACAGGTGCAAACATTAAATTTAGCAAATTTGAAGTTGTTGCAGATAATAATAGTAATGGGATTGTCAACATTGGAGAATCAATTAAACTAAAGGTATATTTACAAAATATTGGTTCAAGTGACGCAAATAAAGTTAGGGGAACAATAACATCTTCAAGTGGATATATCTCAAGTTTAGTGCCTACAACGCCTGTACCATACAATAATTCAAGTTCATATTATGATTACATTCCGATTGGATCTGAGCGTTTTGGATTTTTTGCAGGGAGTTATCCTGATTATACACTAAGTTGTAAGATTTCAAATAGTATTCCTTCTGGCACTAATATTCCTTTTACCATTGCTATTACCGATGAAACCAATAATGTTTGGTCAGATTCCTTTTCCGTAACAGTCTATTAATCAATATAGAGCTACTTTATGAAATTTCCAATCAGATAACATGCTCTAATTCTTAAAATAAAGAAAATGTCAAGAATCAACTGTTCTGAATGTGGGTTTCAGGTTTCAGAATTTGCTACTTCATGTCCAAAGTGTGGCAATCCAATTTTAGTTGATACGAAAATCCATAAAGAAGTAGAACCCACTCCCACAGTTCAGGAGAATATTTCGAAGGATTCCACTCCCAAAGAAAAAAAGAATATCCGATCCTATTCTGTTCCAATTACTTTTTTTGTACTCATTTCAATCGCTTTAATTGCAACATTACCATTTCATTATGTTCCAAGTCGATCAAGAGTTTTTACAAAGGATCATTTAACTCTAAGCTATACCATTATTACTGAGGAAGATATTGAAAATTTAATAAAAAGGTACAACGAAAGCTCGTTTTTTGAGAAATTAAGTCTTCAGGACGATGCACTTGTAAAAAAATTGTTTGAAAACGGAATTATCGTACATAAATCCAAAAATGACGAAGGAACAAGTTATGGGAGTAGGGAAGATGAAGAGAAAAGAATTGCTGATTCAATTCGACAATCAGATTCACTAGCCATGGATGCCGCTGAGAGACAACG
>CAZNRQ010000865.1:0-1646 GCA_964574845.1 uncultured Bacteroidales bacterium | reverse complement strand
ACATTAACATGTACAAAAATATAAGACGGGAAGATGGGGACAACAATTTTTTTTATTCTATCAGACCAACGATGTAATTCATCGTGTAACGGAAGAAAATACTCTATCCCCTCTTTTTCAAGCCTTTGTGCTACTTTTTTTTCAGCACGGGGAGATGTATATGCAACGTACCATTTTTTAACATTATTAATATTGCTAATTGTTGCGCCTCCTAAGATATTCATTGCTCACCATTAATTCAATTCCATAACATTCCTACGTGCAAAAGTAACCAATATTATTTTATTGGCAGCAATTTTCAGAAAATGATTTTTTACCCGACTATTCATTATTCTGTGCATGGCAATTTGATCTACAAAAAAAACAATTGGTTGGTTAATTAAAATTTAAGCTCTAATTTTGTGTGGTATTATTTATTAGATGGAAACTCTCACTACAGAAATTAAGCTTTTACTTGCTTTATCAAAACCAGAGCTCAATATTGATGAAAGAAAAATTATTGATGATATAATATTATCAGTAAAAAATTGGGATCTTTTTTTTGAATGTGCAGTTGATCTGGGTATTGGACCAATAGTTAACTATCATTTGGCCCGTCAAAAGCAAATTAATACTATTCCACCCGACATAATTTCCCGTTTTAATCAAACCTATTTGCTTTCTTTACGAAGGAATATGGTTTTGATTGAATACTTTCAAATCATACAGGAAAATTTTGCAGCACACCAAATTCCCTGTATACCTCTTAAAGGCATTTACCTTGCTGAATCACTCTATAAGGATATTGGATTGCGCCAAATGAGTGATATTGATTTGTTAGTTAAGGAAAAAGACATCCAAACATGCCTTAATATACTTAGTGATATGGGATATATCGCTGTAGGTAGGGTAAAATCAGAGTTCATCAAGAACCAAGGCGTAGCAAAGCATTTACCCACAATGGTTTTAGATGATGCTTTGGTTGAAATTCATTTCCGGATTCTCGTTGATGGCACTTATCACAGCATCAATATTGAAGATTATTGGAATAATTCTCAAATAATAACACTTTATGAACAATCCGTTTTGGCTCTCTCTGCGGAAGACTTAGTGCAATATTTGTGCATACATTTAGAACGACATTTTAATGAAGGCAAGATACAATTATATCAATTCGCAGACATCCATGGAATCTTGAAGAAAAATGAAGAAACATTTAATTGGGACAAATTTCATCTCTCTTGTCATGAAAATAATTGTGAAAAAAATGTTTGTAACATACTGTTTCTGCTAACCTGTTATTTTTCCCTCTCACTCCCTGACAAAACACATCAACTAGTACTAAAAAATAAGGATATAAACACGGAAAAGCTATTCTTATCTTTAATTGACTCTGATAAAAAAGGGATTTTTCTCTTTAATTACAATCAAAACCTGAAAGAGATAAAAGGCATTTCTGGAATTAAAAACAAGTTTCGTTATGCAATTGAAGATATCTTTCCGACTAAATCATTTATGGTAAATAGATATAGAATCAAAAACAAAAATATGGTTTGGGGATTTTACATGTTAAGACTAATCCGAGGTTCCATTATTTGGGCAAAACAAGTTTGGAAAACTTAAATAAGTTTGTATCTCTTTTTCTAAGCCAACAATAAGGCTATGAT
>CAZNRQ010000864.1:0-1648 GCA_964574845.1 uncultured Bacteroidales bacterium | reverse complement strand
GTTACAACTAGGTATTGAAAGAATGATTTCAGTCCTGATTTATGATTAGAAACGCTATCACTCCCTGCTTGGTAATCCGCAATCTGCGTAATCATTGCATAAAAGCCATCCCTGCCTTTCAGGACTGATGTGAACGTGACGGGAGAAGTGGGTTAATTATTAGGATCAATTTTCTCCCTGTTTTTTGGAAATCTTTTTTTATCTGGATCAAGAGTGTTCAGTAAATCGATTAATTCACCTTGGATTCGTAATAATCTGGGTGAACTAAATTTACCTGATGCATGAGATTCTGTAATAGCAACATCAATGCTGTTAAGCAGCACTCTAAACCATCCTTCGCACTTTTCGTCTGAAAGCTGTTCGATGAATTTAGAATATCCTATACATTCATAACTACCTGTTGCTTCATTAAAAATTGTCATGCATTCTCCAATTGCCCTTTGCTCTCCTCTGAAAATCATGAATACGCTGTTTCCAACTTTATCTGAAGTAAAACTTCGTTCAATCTGCTCTAATTTTTCAAGGATTGCGATTTCTTCTTTCCCTTTTCGAAAATCAAGATAGTGCATCTCTTTTCTTAGAATTTCTTTCCATGCGAAAAATTGACCAATTAAAAATATGGTGTAATATCTCACATTACCTGAATATGATGGCTCTTTAGAATCAGCATAAGAAAACAGATTCTGTACAAGAATATTGTGTAATCTACTTTGAAGTTCAAAGGCAGAAACACTTATAAATTCTCGGTATTTATCAAGAACACTCCTACGCTTGCTTTGAATATCAAGAACGTTTTTTTTCCATTCTTTAAAGTTGAAAAGAAGGATACTTACAATTGCAGAAACAAATCCAGATATTAATATTGTCAAAATATTTAAGTAGTCCATTTTGTTTTTTTTATCAACCCTTGCTAATTTTGTAAACGATAATGAGTTATTACCTGAGATGTAGTTATTTATAAAAAGGTTTCTCCCGTAAGTAATAAAGATGCCTCCCCTCTTAACCAGATTTATTTACCATATACTACCCATGCCTGGCGAGTTTTCCTTGATTTATTAAAAAGCCCGAACAGCACGCACATGGTCGTTAGCATTCTTAGAGTCGTAGCCCTGAATGCCATTGAGGAAAACCTGGGCCCACGCGTTGATATCGCTGTACTCGGAAGAACTCCAATAGTTGGCGTTAGCAAACCCTCCAACCACGCTTTTTTGTAAGTACAACTGATAAAGTTCGCCACCTGAAGGCAAAAACCAATCGCTGTACCCATTCAAAACAAGGTCGTTGCATATTCGGGCCGCAATGCCGGCTGTGTTGCATCCGTTTACGATGGCCGTCGTATTTGCCTGACCGGATCCAATGGCAGTAGAGGTGCCACCGATGGTGGTTCCGTAACACCCCCATTGGGTGCCGGTACTCTGGTCGCTGGTCGCTGCAATTAACCCATGCAGCCCGGTTCCGTCAATGTAAAAGATGATTCCACCACCGTAACTTAGTCCAATGTAAAATGTAAACATTTTTGTTAATGTTGTCGAAGCCGATATCCCGCAAGCATTATATGCCCATACATATCTTGTATAGGTTGTGCCCGGAGTTAGTCCGGTTTCTGTTTTTGAAGTGGTGGTGCTCATGTCGGTGGCTGTAGCATAGT
>CAZNRQ010000863.1:0-1649 GCA_964574845.1 uncultured Bacteroidales bacterium | reverse complement strand
CTTTTTTCACGAAGGTTGTTTTGTGTTTAAACGCAAAGGGATTTACTATGCTTTCTATGCGCACGAAGGTCGCCGCGACCGGCGTCCAACCTGTTTGGGGTATTCAACGGCCACCTCGCCTTTAGGTCCTTTTACTTACAAGGGTGTGGTGATTGACAATTTTGGCTGTGACCCGGAATCGTGGAACAACCATGGTTCTATTGCCGAATTCAATGGCCAATGGTATGTTTTTTATCACCGGTCATCGCATGGATCACAGGTTATGCGCCGGGCCTGCGTCGAACCTATTTTCTTTAACGAAGACGGAACCATCAACGAAGTTGAAATGACTTCCCAAGGGGCAGGCAAACCACTGGACGCATTCAAAAAGATTGAAGCCGAAAGGTCATGTTGGTTATCAGGGTATTGCAGGATTCAATTAATTGAACCGGGAAATGAAGCATTATGTAGTATCAAGAGCGGCGATTTAGCAGCTTTCAAATACATCGATTTTGGCAAAGGTATTTCCAAATTTAAAATCAGGGCGCACTCCTATTGCGGTGGCATCATTAATATTCGTTTAGGCGACTCGAAAGGGAAAATCATTGGTACACTCAATGTTCCTCCGTTAAGTGCCCGTTTGAAGTACGACGAATTCTCATGCCCTGTGGATCAGACTAAAGGAATCGAAGCTCTTTGGCTGGAATTTAAAGGAATCGAAGATGGTACCAAACTCTTAGATGTTGATTGTGTGTGGTTTGAGTAATACAGGGAGTTTTTCATATTATTATTATCATAATAAAGTAGAATAAAACTAATTAACACTAAAATGAGAGTAACCCATTTCTTGATAGGTGGCATCGCATTGATTATTGAGGTCATTTTTAATATCAATCCTGTTTTTGGACTAGAACACAATCTGGCAAAAATTATTCATCTCAAAAATAGCAAGTACATTAGTGTGCAAGCCTGCACCAATGAGATTTTCAGAATTAGAGTTTCTACAAAAGCCGAATTTCCACAAACGCTTTTGGAAAGGTATGAAATTCTGAAAACCGATTGGAGTGCAGTAAAAACAACTTCAAAAAAGGAGAAAAATACAACCATGGTTCAAACCGATGGTTATCAGATTAGCGTGAACAATGAAACCGGCGAACTTTCTGTAAAGAATTCGAAAGGGCAAATAGTGCTAAATAAGATGCATGTCTATTATCATGACAAACAGCCGCTTAGCGACAATCTGCAACAATCATTTCTAAAGTTTTTCAGTACCATAAATCATGGAGGCGGCATTATTGGCGATTCTAATTATACCGGCATTGGTAAGGACAGTACGAAAAGTTCGGTTGGTATAGCGCCTTCGGTATTGGAGATTCCTTTGGCAGAAGGCGAGCGATTTTATGGAGGTGGAGCGACCAGTCGCAAAAACATTCAGCACCGGGGCGAAGTACTGCGCATGTGGGCCACGTACCAAAAAACTGAAATTATAATGCCGTTCCTGATGAGCTCCAACGGATGGGCCATTTTTAACAACACCACTTCTCTTAATTATTTTGATGTGGGGCGTTTCGATAAGAATAAGCTATTTGTGTATAATACCAATGGCGATATGGATTTTTACCTTATGCTGGGCGGCAACATGGAAGAATCACTTAATTTGTACACCACCA
>CAZNRQ010000862.1:0-1649 GCA_964574845.1 uncultured Bacteroidales bacterium | reverse complement strand
AGGTAGTCTTTTATATCGCTTTCGCTCGAAGGATAATATTTCAATTTTTCTTTCAGCCTCAGATCATTATTGATATTTTTTTGCACATCGGCATACACGTATTCAGCCAGAGGGTCCTCGCCTGCGGTAAGTTTCTGAGCAAAATATTTCCGGTTCTCTGTCTCCTTAAATCCGGTGGAAACCGTGATCACAAAATAGGCTGTGTAGGTGAACAAAACCAGGTAAATTCCCATCTCATAATAATGGAACAACTTATGTCCTTTCCTCCGGAAGAGCCAAAAGACAATGTTGAATAAAATAAAACAAAGAATCAACTGGTAATTTTCAACGATCTGATGAGGCTGTATAAGCAACATAAGAAGCAGGGCTGCCACCACACCGGAAAATATCTCCACCAGGGTAGCGCCGAATTTCTGTAATATTCTGAACATAACCGAAGCGATCAGTACATAGGCCAACAGCAGGAAAGCAATAATAGAAAGCCCTAAAACACTCAGTCCGTCAATAGAAAATATCTGGTTCAGGTTAAAAGATATGGTCGAGTCGACCACTATCGAGCGTATGGTATTCACCCCAACCAGGAAGAGTGCTGCCGAAAAGAAATTGATGACAAAAGACAAAAGTAATTTCAGGGGGCGACCCTGTGGTTTGGCAGGTTTCTCAAAGCTGAGTTTTTGAAACAGTAACACTGCCATGATCAAAACCAAAAGAGTGTTCAGCAAAAGATCGCCCAAGGAAGGCAGCAATTCCGAAGAAGCATAATAGATGGGACTGAAAAAAGCCGTTTCGAAGAGGCTGTGGGGAACCTTCAGAAAAAACAGAAGAAGGCGCAAGATAACAATTGCAGTTATGAAAAGAAAAACGGAAAGCCCCTGCCCTCTTTTTTCCGGTACCCACCATTGAATGAGCAGGTAGATGAGATATAAAAGCGCAATAAATTCCAGCAGATAAAGAAACATTATAATAGTTTCGCCCCATGATGTCAGGTGGGCGCAAGGACTTACAGCTACCGATAAAAGATCCTTTCCTGTGGAACTTTTAACTGTATTTGTTTTACCTGCCTTGTATATTTTTCCGTTATGCGCACTCAATCCCAGTCCGGGGACAAACTCATTTACCAGGTAATCGTTTTCGTAACGGAACTCCGATTTTAATAAAATGGCCGCAATAAAAGTCTTTTGGTCTTTCTTAACTTTTACGATATCGTACCATCCGTTATTAAATCTGAGGAGGCTACTGTCTGATGATAAAACGATTTTTTCCTCCTGTTCGTTCAATTTATTGTCCGACCAATACACCAGGCTGTCGTTTCTGTAAATCTGAAATGAGATATTTTCAGCCTCTGACAATTTTGAAAACTTGCCAAACCCGAATAATGCTTCCTCGGGAAATTGTTTTGAAAGTAGAATTAAACTCTCCAGGTTTTTGTTTGCAATTTTTTCTTTCTCAGAAATGCTGTTCTCAATTTTCCTGATAATTTTTTCGGTGTCATTTTGCAACGACATTTGATAATCTTTAAAAATAAGATTAGAGATCACCAACACGATAAATATTAAAATCGTTACGATAATTCTTATCCCAATCTTTTTTTTCATAATTTTTCTTTCAAAAATTAATTTCGCCCCGAAAAAACGGCTTAAAATTAACAC
>CAZNRQ010000861.1:0-1651 GCA_964574845.1 uncultured Bacteroidales bacterium | reverse complement strand
AAGAAGTCATTATTTTTAGTCAGTAAATAAATATTCAAAAAACTATCAGCAAGTTTTTCTTTCATCGCTTGGGCTGATTCATTTGTAAAAGTGATCATAATTATAGCTCTTTTTAAATCGTATGTGTCATAACCCTTTTCCCATATCAAATATTGAATCCTAGAAATTATAACGTAGGTCTTTCCAGTGCCTGCCCCAGCCTTCACGATGATGTCCTCAAGTTTCGCATGCTCAATAGAATACTGCCCTAAATTAAAGCTTGAGCTTTCATTTAGGCTAACAAGTTGATTTGTATATTTTCCTGATTCGCTTCCATTTATTATTTCAAATGATTCTGCGTTAACTTCCGTTAAGCTTAGATCGAAGTTAAAAGTGCTATTGCCGATAAATTTAAAATCTTTTCTGTCATCTAGTCCCATGCTTTTGATGCAACCTTCTATTTCCCCTCTAATTTTTATGAGAACATTTAGCGAAGTCACATATACATAAAATTTGGTTCCCGAATTCCATTCATGAATCATTTTTTCAAGATATGTTTTGTCAATTTCTTCATTATTTATAAAGATCAGTTTAGAGTAGTATCGCCTTACTAGCTTAATTTTATCTTTCTCTGCTTTTGAGTCGGGTTTCCCTTGCTTGTTTTCCGAACGAAATTCGGGGCTTACTAAATTCCCTACAGTATTTAATATTGGTTTGTCCAAACCATTTTTAATTAATCCAGGAATATTAATTTGTTCATATGCATCTTCAAATATTTTCTCGATTTTATCCTTCAAAGTTTTAGCGTTTTCTAGGTCTTCCATTGTAATCGTCATAATTGGGCCAGATATTTTGTTGAGATGTTTTGATTCATATTCTTTCTTATTAAGGAAAGGATAACAAACGCTACATGGCACATAAACTGAGTTAATGCCTGCATTATGAAGTATTTCAATTAATTGAAATCTATATCTATTTGCTTGAGCTAGTGGAGATGGTATTGGTGGGTAATTCTTAAGATTAATTCTAGAATTATCTGGCACTTCGATAATATTCTTTGCTAGAAAACCCTTTATCTCTATAATTAATGCCCCAAGTTTTGGCACCAGTAGAATAATATCCACCTGCTTCTGCCCTAAGTAATAATTGTGAAAACTTACATAATCTTCTGGTAATAGTTCTTTAAATTTTCTCCAGACGTAGTTTTCGCCTTCTGAATTTCCATCAAAGTCATTTATAGGTAATATCATGAGCGTCCTCCATCTTCCAGATATGTTACTATTAGCTCATCTCTTGCTCTTGTTGACGCAACATATTTTTCACATTCAATTAGTTTGTCATAATATTCACCAATTTCTGGAGAATCACTTTCGATGCTTCTATAATTTTTTATATTGTTATAGTCAAATATTATAACGACCTCAAACTCAAGCCCTTTTACTCCCATAATAGTACAAATACACACTCCCTTATCTTTCCCCGGAATGATATCATCAATTAGCAAAGTTGATACTATCTCAGATAAAATTAGAACTGCTTTTATTTCATTGCTCTCTTTAATTGTAGGGCAAATAATGCAAATTTGATTTGGTGCTCTTCCAGTTTTTATTAGATCTTGAACCTTTGATGCTATAAATTTATACTGGCTTGCTTCAGTGGTAAAGCCCTCAAC
>CAZNRQ010000860.1:0-1662 GCA_964574845.1 uncultured Bacteroidales bacterium | reverse complement strand
GCATAGTACCATATATTATATATATATTTGTATTGCCTACTTGTGTGTAATGGAAAGTACCTTACAGATACTAATAGAGCAATAAGTAGCCCATTTCAATAAGTAACAGAATAAATGAAGCTAAAATGAACATAGACAATTCAAAAGCGCAGATGCGGAAAGGAATTCTGGAGTATTGCATACTTCTTATTCTATCCAAAAAGCCGTTGTATGCTTCAGACATCATCGGCGAGCTGAAAGCAGCTCAAATGATCGTGGTAGAGGGTACGCTCTACCCGCTTCTCACCCGGCTGAAAAATGACGGGTACCTTTCCTACCGTTGGGAAGAATCCTTGCAGGGTCCCCCGCGCAAATATTATGAACTGACACCGGGTGGTGAGCAATTCCTCTCTGAACTTGAAATTTCCTGGTCAGAACTGGTAGATGCAATTGAAAGTCTAAGGAAAAAGGGAAAAGGCAAAAATAAGGCTAACAGCCAATAGCTAACAGCTTAAACACAGACATAAAATAATTAAGGAAAATTTAAACCCAACGATAAACAACAAGAAAATGAAAAAGACATTAACCATCAACCTGAGCGGATCGGTATTCCACATTGACGATGACGCTTATGAAAAACTTCATGCTTAGCTGATAAAAATTACCGGTCATTTCGGCAACGACGCCGACGCCAAAGAAATCGTTGAAGATATAGAGGCCAGAATAGCTGAGATCTTCGCCGAAAAAGTAAAAAACGGGGATGAAGTCATCAACATTACCCATGTCGAAGAAATTATTGTTATCATGGGAACACCTGAAGCCATCTCCAATGAGGAGGAGGAAAAAGAAAAGGTGACAGAGAAAAAAACATACAGAATCAGGGGCAAAAGACTGTATCGCGATCCGGATAACCGGGTGCTGGGAGGAGTCTGCAGCGGATTGGGAGCCTATTTCTCCGTTGATCCAGTTCTCATCAGGATACTCTTTGTATTGGTATTCTTCTTTCCCATCGGAAGCAGTGTCTTAATCTACCTGATTTTATGGATTGTCGTTCCAAAGGCGGCAAGTACTGCCCAACGACTCGAAATGAAAGGGGAAGTGGTCAATATCGACAATATCTCCAAGTCCATTAAGGAAGAGATGCAGGATGTCAAGGAAAACTTTCGCAATTACCGTTCCAACCCGGCCTATGCCCAAAGCAGAAATGGAATGAATGAAGTTGGCAACGTTCTGGTTTCAGTATTAAAAGTGATAGGAACCATTCTGTTGGTCATTATTGGAATACCCTTTGTGATTATTGGAGCTGTCGCATTGATTGTGCTTTTTTCACTGCTTTTTGCCTCGCACGAGGTGCTGAGTATGACTCCGTTTGAAGGCGGGTTCGATCATTTGAATCTGTTTTTCTCTCAAGGTTCCACTGCAGGCTGGATTTGGGCCGGAATTATACTGGTAGTGAGCATTCCCCTGTTAATGCTTATTTATGCCGGGATCAAAATGATATTCAGATTTAAATCGCACAATCATATTTTCGGCTCCGTTCTTGCCGGATTATTCGTGATTGGGATCTTCATCCTAATCTTTAACGGAAGCAGAACGCTGGGAGAATTCAGTAAATCATCGACTGTCACCAACCACGAAATGGTTGCAACTCCCACGGATACACTGTACATTACCGCCAAACCG
>CAZNRQ010000859.1:0-1673 GCA_964574845.1 uncultured Bacteroidales bacterium | reverse complement strand
ACCATAATCATGGAAATGATACTGCGACAATTAGTTTTTATGCATGTTCTAATATATTGAGTGGAACGTATACTATTGGACCTAGCGGAAATTTTTTAAACTTTAATGCTGCACTTACCGCCTTAGGTAATTGTGGAATTAGTGGTCCTGTAATATTTAATGTTGCTAGTGGTACATATACAGAGCAATTGAACATGCCTATTATCAGTGGAATATCGGCAACTAATACAGTTACATTTCAGTCTGCTTCTGGGAACAATGCTGATGTAATTGTTCAATATGCAGGTACATCTGCGGCTAATAACTTTGTTGTAAAATTGAATAGTTCAAGCCGTTTGATATTTAAAAACATGGCTCTTCAGGCGACTGGAACTGCATTTGGAACCGTAATAGATTATTCCGGAAGTTCAACTTATATTTCCTTTTTGGGGAATAAATTAAAAGGAGTTGCTACAACCAGCAGTACTTCAACTGATTTAGCTGTAATATATTCTCCGAGTGGATCAACATCTCCTGACTCTGTAATGACATTTACTGGAAATATAGTTGAAAATGGTTCTTACGGTTTTTATTTGTACGGACAGGGTTCAGTATCAAACCAACTGGAAAATAAAACTGTTATAAGCAATAACCAATTATTGAATCAATATTATAGGGGTATTTTCCTCTATTATCAGAATGCGCCTCAGTTATTATCCAATATTATTACAACCAATTCTACTAATACTGGGTTTTATGCTATTCAGACCTCATATTGTCAAAACGATATGAAGGTAATGAAGAATAAAATTACTTTGCTCAATGGAGGCTATGGTTTATACATTTATTATTGTAGTGGTGTTTCGGGTAAAGAAGGATTAACTGCTAATAATGTAATTAGTATCGGTGGTGTAAATGCATCCTATGGTATTTATCCTTATTATAGTAGTTTCCAAAACATTTATTACAACAGCGTAAATATCTGTGCCAATAATGCAACAGCAACTGCTTTGTATTTAAGTGGAGGAACAGCTAATGTTAATCACAAATTAAAAAACAACATCTTTGTTTATACTGGAACAAATTTGAGTGGTAGGGCTATTTATGTGGGAACACCTGCCATGGTTAGTTCTTCGAATTATAATGATTTATTCTCAACTGGAACAAATTTAGGATATTGGAATGTTACCAATTGCCCTACACTTGCAGTTTGGAAAACCACAAGTACCAGAGATTCTAGTTCGGTTTCAGTAAATCCTGCTTTTGTTTCTCCTATAGACTTACATACCTTTTTGTCGGATCTAAATGCTCATGCTACACCTATAGCTTTTATAACGGATGATATCGATGGAAGTCCACGTAATGCTACTTTTCCTGATATAGGAGCATATGAATTCAATCCGCCTTCAAGAAACATAGGTATGGTTGCAGTTATACAACCGGTGAGTAACTGTTCTCTTTCTGCAACATCAAATGTGATTGTTAGAGTAAAGAATTACGGAAGCTCCAATATCGATACAGCGGATCTTTATTATCGAATCAACGGTGGTGCTGCTGTTCATGAATTAATGATTCATACGATAGCCCCTGACTCATCATACAATTATTCTTTCACACAGACTGCTAATTTATCAACTCCTGGAAATTATACTTTTAAAGTTTATGCTCATTTAAATGGAGATACAATAAGATTG
>CAZNRQ010000858.1:0-1677 GCA_964574845.1 uncultured Bacteroidales bacterium | reverse complement strand
TATTCTTTTACTTCAGCGGTAGTCACAAAACATACTCACGATTCACCCCACGATAATTCATACCAGTTTTTCGCTGTTTTGCGCTGTCAAGGAACTTGTGTTTGTGCAAAGATATGAGATTTTGAAATAGAAAAATGTTTCGCTTGCTTTTTAAGACCTCTATTTCCTTTGATTTTGATGACCACTCCCCTGGTTCGAGTTTTCTCGATTTTGAGTTAAAAATCGTTGCAAATCAATTGCCTCTTCATAATTTTCAAGTACAATTTTCTGAGGGTCATGCAATCCATGATAATGAATATATAAATCAAGGTCACGTTCAAGCTCCAATTTTTTTATGTCACGCTTTATAATATGCTCAGTTCTATTTGCAAGTCCATCCTTACCAAATGTCAGGCAAACGATATATTTACTTGAAATGATGTAAATTTTTACAAGCTGTTCAACCCTGTCCTTAATCATATAAGATTTATAGACAACAGTAGTTGGATTAATAAGCAAAATGTCTTTGTCCGTGATTTGCTCATATTTCAGCTTATCAGTAATATGGTCGAATATTTTCTTTGTTTCCCCTCCCTGCCTTTGATGGTACTCTTTTAAGCCTTCATAAAATTCCGACGAATCAAATGCCTCAAATTTTTTATAAACTATATCTGCCGTATCGTTATTGTGCTGCTCAATTAAACCATTGTAAATATTCAAACCCTCGTTATAAAAAGCAGGGTGATACCTTTCTACATATTCCAAATAGCCTTCTTCATACCACTTATTATGAAATCCTTGCGCTCCCATCAAACACCCGATAATATAAGGTAGAGCGGAACCAAAGGTATTTGGTCGATAATAAATCACCCGCTCATCTTTCTCAGCTCCTAACTTATTATATTTCTCAACCCAATGATTGAAAACTGTTTCAATCTTCTTCAGTTCATAAGGAAGAAAGTGTTCAGGTATAAATTCCACATTGAAATGCTTACACATTTTCAAATAAATCTTCTCTAAAAGTTGTTCGTTCATGTCTGTATGGTTTTTTAAGACTATATCAAATTGCGTGCGAATTATTTTCTAGCAAAAAAACAATAATTATGACTTTTATATAAAAAATCATTTCATGATTAAAACTCTTGATTTAGGTGCATTGTTGAACCAAGGTTAAAACTGATATAATGAATCTCAATTTCAGGTTGGGTGCAGATATCCATTGTCTCAATTAATTTTCTATCAATTAATGGATGTAAGGAAGGTGCTAAAATATACGCTTCTATCTTGCTAACCTGGCTAATCAATTCAAGGTTATTTGTGCAAGGTTTTTCATAGCCAAAATTGCCATTTTTGACCAGCCTCATGACATTTGCATAAAAATATATCTCGGAAATAATACCTACTTTATCGTTTTGTTCTGCTTTCAATTCAAAGATCAAAAGAGCATTATCCTCACTGATACCCCATATATCAATTGCACTTTTTCCACGAGAAAAAATAGCTGTTTTAATTGAAACCTGTTCTTTGAAAACACCAACTGGTAATTGCCTATCAAGAAATTTTGCTTTTGTCAAATTGCTAAGAAGGGTGCTTAAATCGCCTTTGACGAATCTGTTTTCAAGTATGCCTTCTTTTGTCTGCGGTTGGATACGCCGCCTAAATTGACCAGTCTACGCCGTTTTAATTTGACCACCTTCA
>CAZNRQ010000857.1:0-1678 GCA_964574845.1 uncultured Bacteroidales bacterium | reverse complement strand
CATGGCTGCCCGTTTCAAAAGAAGACTACTATTTTTATCAGATATTTTGGACCATACCCTGGGGTCTTTCCACATGGATTTTAATTTCTGGCATAACGCATGTTTTGGCAATTTTAGGAAGAGACTCCGACTTACCAGCAAAGTATGAATATGGCCTTTTCATTTCGGGCATTGCATGGATATTGCCAAGTTTGTATTTTATGTGGATTCCCGAAACACTTCTTGCTTTATTAAAAATTCGATATCCCTTTCCTTTTGTTATTGAAGTTTTTCGCCTAATGATCATAGCTCCCGTTTGGCAAGTTTTATTGGTGGCCTATGGATGTCGGATTTTATACGGCACCAGCTTGTACAGAGGCTTTTTCATTGGTCTGATAACTCTCGCCATTACATTTTTTATGTTTCTTGTATTTATGCGATAATGGCTCCACATGGCTTAATGATTTATTCGTATAATCATAATAGCTCCTTAACCTATTGGCCATTCCTTATGCTTAAGTTTGCAACAAACAGAAACCTCATGAATTCGGCAATAATATTCTTATTATCAATGACCCCTATAGCAATTTTAGCTGTAATAATTTCAGGAAAATTGGACAGGAAAATGAAAAATGAAAATACTTCGGATTGAAATTTTATGGTAAAATGTCGAAAGTTGTAAAGTTTTTTAAAGCGGCTTTTTCAATGGATATTTGACTAATAGAAGAACCAGGGGGGCCATTTCTGCACCATTTTACAAATCGATCAACAGCATCTTTACTACCTTCAGCTTCAATTATTAATTTTCCGTTTTCAGCATTCATAATAAAACCTGTTACTCCAATTTTCAAAGCATATTGCATGGTCAAAAAACGGAAACCCACATTATTCACTTTGCCATAAACATTTATGTTAACATGAATCATTCGATCATTATTTTTATGATATCCTCACATTTTATTGGCAGGATTGATTTAACTCCTAATTTAAACTGAACTCTTGAATGAGTTTTTCAGTGTCGTGTATTAGGTCAAATGAATTATAATTCTTCACAAAGGACAGTTCAACAGAAAACAATTCTGATTTGGACCAGGATGAATTTTTTCCGCACCATTCAACAAATTTTTCAACATTTGGTTCTATCCCTTCGACTTCTATATAAACGGTATGATCGCCTATTTTTTGAATATAGCCAGATAAATTCAAATCTTTAGCCATATTTAAAACGGATAAACGGTATCCCAGTTTGTATGTTTTTCCCGACATGGTTATATTAAAATGAATCATTAGTTTTGGTTTTTTGATGATCTGTTTTGAATTTTTGTCTTTCATTTTTGCAAATTAATTGAATTGCCCATTTTCCTGACTGGGCAGAAGGAGGTAATCCACCTCCCGGGAAAAGCCATTGACCGGCCATATAAAAGTTCTTTAAACCCGGAAGTTTCAATTTAAAGTTCTTATTGAAGTTTTTTGCTGATGGCAGAAATCCTTCATAAGAGCCTTTCCAAACCCCGGTATATTTTATTTCGGTTAAGGGAGTTGCTACATCAATGACTTCAATATCATCGCTAATTCCTTTATAATGCGATTCCAGAATTTTTATTGCTTCTGCTTCAATATTTTCTTTTTCAGTTTTATAACTTTCTGAGTTCATCCCCGACCAAATATCCCATGGGGTTTCAAATCGTAGTATTAATAC
>CAZNRQ010000856.1:0-1681 GCA_964574845.1 uncultured Bacteroidales bacterium | reverse complement strand
AATCAAGTGCAGTGCTGCTTCTATTGAGCCTTTGTGATAATCCTATTTAATATGTCTGCACAAATTGTCCATTCAGCAAAGAAGGTACAAATATACCTTTTTCTTTGATTAAACAATCATTTTAATTATTTTTTTCATTTATTTTAAACACAGGTTGGAGCTTACCTAAAATCATGCCATTCTTTTAAAATTAGAAAATTATTTTTTCAATACAAAAAAAAACGCTCCACCTAAGCAGAGCGTCTTTCCCTTTTTTTCTAACTTCTAACCTCTATCTTCTTCTAAGGCGTTACTATCAAAATACTCACCTGCCCCTCAATATCCTCGCTGTAATTAATAACGTTCAGTTGTGTACAGGTATCATCCATTCCCAAATTCGCAAACAAAATATTGGCTTCGTCGCCCGGTTCCAGTTTAAAAACTTTCTCAGTTTCTTGAGGGTTTTTAGTAGGCGCTGTTGCAAAAAGCCCCAGAACAGCCATTGTTTCATTAGCCACATTAATAGTATCTGCCGGTCGGTAGGTGCCTTCGGCAATCGCAATGCCACCCACAGGCACATCCAGCAAATATTCCTGTCCATCATCAGTAGCATGATGCGTCACCGTATGGCGAATTCTTGCCTTTATTTTCGATATGGTATAATCAGCCTTCTTAACCCTATTGCTTGCAAAAACAACTTTTCCGGCATCAGAAATTGTAATAATATCATCGAAAAAATCAATAAAAAGTCCCCTGTTAGCATCAAGCGCAATCTGGTTGGCATCAATTATTGCCTGCTGATCAGATTTAGACTTTTGAAGTAAGGTGATATGGTTGTTAAATGCAGTATCCAATGCAGGTTTATAACCTTCCGTACCCAAAGCAGGGTTTGCCTGGCTATTATTTGATGCAATATTTTGCTTAACAGTTTCAAGGTTCAGCACCAGTTCGGTAATATCCTTTCTGTTCATAGCTTTTCTTGATGAGATAATACCAAAATCTTTAAGCGCAATATTCAATGTGCCATGACGGCTTGCCTGTTTGGCATAAAAATTAATTGCGTTCAATAAGGGTCTCGTTGCGTTTATTGAAGTATAAACGTTGCGCGTCAGTTGTTTTTGAGCCGCCATTCTGAAAGCCTTGGTTACTAAGTTTCTCAGATCTGTCAGTTTTGTTTCGTAGTTGGTTTGGAACGGATCGTCAAAAATGTCTGAAAAATTAACCAGATCTGTTTTGTCCAAAACCAAATTAGTGTGCATGATGTCACCAAGTAAAGTGACTTCCTCAACATAAATTCCAAAGGGGAGTGAATACATAGCGTTTTTGTTTTAAGTTGGTTGTTATTAGGTTTATTGTGACAAAGATATAATTAATATTTGAATAAAAAAAATAATTTATCTTTTTATCTAATTAAATTAACTAACATACGAGGAAAAATTTATAAGTACCAATTAATAAGTAAATTAAAAATGAAATAAAGTGATTATATTTTAATCATTATTGTGAGATAATTTCACTATTAGCATATATAGCCTCCCTATTTGCAGTCGGCGGCTCTATACTAGCTGTTGGCTACTCACTAATTTCAGTTGACTATTCCGTTTTCCCGAAATCCTACTCAATATTTACGAAATGCTACTCATCATTGAGACTATAAAGTAGATTGTGTAAACAGGATTTTTAAAGTCTGCATCGTTCTTCA
>CAZNRQ010000855.1:0-1691 GCA_964574845.1 uncultured Bacteroidales bacterium | reverse complement strand
AATGGGGCACCTGTCAGAGCGGTACATTCCATACGGGGAAAGTTGATTTCAGCACTACTCAGGATATAGGCACCACACTAATGTTAGACTGGACATCCTTCAATTCCTGGGCCAGTTCCTATGTGGTTCAATATAGAGTGTCCGGAGCTACAAGCTGGACAGGGGCAGCTTCAAGTACGAACCAGTTAAAGCTCTCCAACCTGCTACCTAACCAGGATTATGAGTGTCAGGTACGTGTATATAGGAGTAATCTTGAATGGGGCGTAAGTGCGATATCCACTATTCATACCGGAGGAGTATTATTCACGAAGGTTGCAGATAATGGTACATCCATGGAAATTTCCTGGCCATCTCTGGCTTGGGCTACCACATACACATTACAGTATAATGATCCTAATTATCCATCCACCTGGGTAAGTGCAACAAGTTCGGCCCTTACGAGTGTTGTAATTTCACCAGTATTAGATGGACAGGATTATTGGGTACGTCTTAGGGTTACAATAGGCAGTACATTGTGGGGAGTAAGTAAAGAGTCGAAAATAGGCAGAAGCACTCCTCCAGCCAAGGGATTTACATCAGTTACAGAGGAGCCATCGATGGGATTGAATGTTTACCCTAATCCTATCGAAAGCCAAATCAATATTGATATCAGTTCCGCTGAAAATACGCATTATCATTGGCAGATATTTGACCTGACAGGGCGCTTGGTAATGACGGGGTTGGGCGATATATCACATGGTAATGCTACCGTGACAATTGATGCAACTGCACTTGATAAAGGATTGTATGTATTGAACATAATGATCAATAACCAGATGCAGAGTCTCCGGATTTCGAAAATGTAATTGCTTTACCAACTCAACTCTTACAGATTATAAATATCAGAAAGGTGCTGAATCCCAATTCAGTTCCTTTCTGATTTTAATCCTATCTAGGCTTCCTTTTACTGACAAAAACACCACTGCTCATATCTCATGACGGCCTATCATAAGCATGACCTCTTACCCGAAATACTTTTCGATCTCCCTCTAAAAAAACGTCGTGAGTTAGAAAAAATATTTTCCGCTTTGTCTGCTGCATCCTTTTCCAACGACCATCAATTTGCAAAAACACTGAAAATGGTCAAAGACAAAATAATTATTCAACCTGTTACTTTTCACGAGCCAATTATATTAGACCAGTATAGCAGAGAAAAGAATTTCCTTCCTGGTGTTGATCAGATGCTGGCTGGAAACCGCAGAGTATTTTTCATTTTGGCAGAAATAAAATTCGATGGTAGTCCTGAATTGTTCAAATACCGTCCCGGTAGCTACCCCCATTATTCAGGCAACTTCCCTAATATCTACCAACCTTTGGAGAATAAGATCACTTTTGAGGTGGAGTTTTTCACCCTGATCCATAAAGAACAGGTAATGGAAGGCATAAACAAACAGTTGTTTCTCACAAAAACCTTTATAAACAGCAACAACCAATTCATCAACCGCTGGAATCAGTCCATCAGTTGGTACATCGAAAACCGCTGTGCATCATTAAAAGCGCATTTTATCAACGAAGGGCTTATTACTATTTAAAACCCTGTTTCCGAAAACTTCACTCATTCTAATGATTTGTACAATCTATTAGAAGATTATTACAATGATTCCTGAAATTATCGCAACGAACTTCTTACTTACAACAACGAAGTAAAGGAA
>CAZNRQ010000854.1:0-1694 GCA_964574845.1 uncultured Bacteroidales bacterium | reverse complement strand
CTCGACAGCATGATAGCTTATGTGGATGAATTCGGAAACCTTACCGATATTCCACAAGATCCCACAAAAAAAGCAAAAGTAAGTTTAGCTGATATTGAGATCAGCGTTCGCAAAAAAGAAGATGATGATACCCCTGCTGTAAGGACAGGTAGAGTCGAATTCTATAACGATGCAAAAGGTTTTGGGTTTATTAAAGAAAACGATAGCCAGGAGAAGTATTTTGTTCATGCCAGCGGACTGGAACAGGCTATCAAAGAAGGTGACCTGGTTAGTTTCGAATTACAACGCGGAATGAAAGGCATGAATGCCTTCAATGTAAAAAAGATATAGCTTGTAGCTTTTTTGCGTACTACCTCTCAATGATGATGCGGCGCATTATCCTTAATTTCTCAATTTAATTTCTATCAGTTTTATAATATCTGGGACAAGTTCCTGGCCCTCTATTTCTATTCTGAACCCTCTTCCTTCGGCATACACTTTGGCGCTGTCAATTATGCTGATGATTTTTGCAGAAATATTAGCTGCAAAAGCTTCTTCGGTAGCTTTTTTTCCGAATACCATGGAAACCAGAAACTTTTTGTCTCCCGGAGTCATATAAACAATGACCCTTTTAGAGTCTTTGATCCTAAGGCTCCATCCAAACGACTTCCCATAGTTCCATACTTCTTCTGCAGCTTTATGATGATTTATAACAAAGTCAATAATGTTTTGCCAGTCGGCATACCTTTCACAGAGGGCTTGTGCCAACATTTCTGCTGTAGGCTGTGTTGATTTATCCTCAAAAATACTTAGTGCCATAGTTTGGAATTTGATGTTGTAAAACTATGAAAAAACAGAAATCCCCTGTGTTTTTGTCATGAAAATAATTATTGTGCTAATTGATGAAATGAGTTTATTAGAATAACATTGATAAGAATCATGGGGGTATAGAGTAAAAAACATAGTAAAAAATTTGTTCACCCCCTTAAATTGGGATACATTTGTCGAAAAATAGTAAATTATGACAACCTTTCGTAAAAATGCCCTCGACAAAGCAATGAACCGCCCCCTTGAAAATAAAACCGCAAATGGCGGAAAGATCTCCGAAATTTTTGGCCAGAATGTGTTTGGTCTGGAAGCCATGCGCGAGCACCTGCCCTTCGAAGTGGTGGAGAATATCAAACGCAGTATGGAAACCGGCAGCGGTTTCGATAAACGCATCGCGGACCTGGTAGCTTCAGGAATGAAAGCCTGGGCCATTTCGAAAGGAGTCACACATTACACCCACTGGTTTCAACCCCTGAACGGAGCCACAGCCGAAAAACACGATGCCTTTTTCACTCCGGTTGAGTCCTTAAAAGCTGTAGAACGCTTCGAAGGCCGTAACCTCATTCAACAGGAGCCCGACGCTTCCAGTTTCCCAACAGGGGGTATACGTAACACCTTCGAGGCCCGCGGTTATTCCGCCTGGGATCCCACTTCACCTGCCTTTATTGTGGATGGCACCCTGTGCATTCCCACCATTTTTGTTTCTTACACCGGCGAGTCTCTCGATTTCAAATCTCCCTTGCTCAAAGCCATCAATGCTTTGGATAAGGCAGCCGTGGATATCTGCGAATGGTTTGATAAAAGTATCACCAAAGTGTATCCCACCTTAGGTTGGGAGCAGGAATATTTCCTCATCGACGAAGCCCTATTCAATGCCCGCCCGGACC
>CAZNRQ010000853.1:983-1699 GCA_964574845.1 uncultured Bacteroidales bacterium | reverse complement strand
TTTGATATCCAGCCTCATCTATGATATAATTTTCAATAGTAAGATCTTTTGGAGGTGCTTAATTAAGATGAAGCGGGCTATTAGACCATATCTTTTGATTGTAGTAATCATATCATTGTTATTTCCGATTACAGCTGTAATATCCAATGCAGAGGCTGCTATTAACGTTGTAATTGACGGAGTGAACATTTCTTTCGATAGCTCTCCCGTTATCGAAAACGGACGTACCCTAGTTCCACTACGAAAGATCTTTGAATCCTTAGGAGCAGAGGTTACCTGGGATGCAAATACTAGAACAGTAACGGGCCTTAAAGATAATAAACAGATATCGCTACAAATTGGCAGTACTGAGGCAAATGTAGCAGGCGAAAAGGTAGCATTAGATGTTCCAGCAAAGATAATTGACGGGCGCACATTGGTTCCGCTTAGGTTTGTATCAGAAAGTTTAGGAACAGTAGTATCCTGGGATGCAGCTTCGAGAACAACTAGAATTAATAATCCGCAATTAATCGTATCATTTATTGATGTAGGTCAGGCAGACTCAATTCTAATTAGAACCCCTGATAAAAAAACAATGCTTATAGATGCAGGAAATAATGCAGACTCAAAAACGATAATTAATTATTTGAAATCCCAAAAGATAACCAGAATTGACTGTTTAGTAGCCACACATCCACACGAAGACCATATAGGTGCGATGGATGATGTTATTAATG
>CAZNRQ010000853.1:0-973 GCA_964574845.1 uncultured Bacteroidales bacterium | reverse complement strand
AAAGGCTTAAAAGTCACAACAGCAAAATCTGGGATTGTGATACCACTCGATCCTTCGATGAATATTAGCATATTAGCACCCCACTCAGAAACTTATGAGGACTTAAACAATTATTCGGCAGTTGTTAAACTTACATACAAGAATGCATCCTTTATGCTAATGGGAGATGCTGAAGAGGTATCTGAACGAGAAATACTTCCAAGCAGTGTTATTAGTCCTAAATCAGATGTAATTAAAATTGGACACCATGGAAGCACAAGTTCTACCTCACAAGAATTCTTAAATGCTGTATCTCCAAAATATGCGGTTATTTCAGTAGGCAAAGACAATAAATATGGACACCCCGCGGAGGTTACATTGACACGACTATCTGATGCTGGCATAAAGACTTATCGAACAGATACCCAAGGGACAATCACAGCAGGAACAGATGGCGATGGGTATGTCTTTGACAAAAAACCTTCATTAATCGCAGATAGTCGAACTACAGAGACCCCTAACATAACAACTAACGTAACTACTAACGCAACTACCAATAACACCGTTAACCCAACATCAGAAGCCTCAAAAACAGTTTATATTACCAACACAGGCGAAAAATATCACAATGAAGGCTGCAAATCACTAAGTAAGAGCAAAATTCCGATTAGCCTGGAAGAAGCAAAGAAAAAAGGCTTTTCGGCATGTGGAATATGCAAACCATAGGAGGCGTAAAGAATGAAGGTAGTTATTGATAGGTTTGAAGGTGATTTTGCGGTTGTAGAACTGCCTGATAAGCAGATGGTCAATCTTCCATTAATTCTATTAACGAAATTGGTTAAAGAGGGCGATGTTGTGGATATCAGGATTGACGAAGAAGAGACGGAGAGAAGGAGAGAAAGAGCGAAGAGGTTGGTTGATGGGGTTTGGGAGTGAAGAAAGTGGTGTAGAAAAGGTATTGAATGAGTATTGTAGGAACAAAGGAATATTTTTG
>CAZNRQ010000852.1:0-1701 GCA_964574845.1 uncultured Bacteroidales bacterium | reverse complement strand
TGCTCGATGTGATGCGAAGCCGCGCCAATATTTGTAAATATCTCGACATCCCCCTCCAACATATCAGCGACGGATTGCTCGATTCTATGCGCCGTGCGCTGGACAGCCGAAGCACCATTCAATTGCTCGATAACATTCGTGCATCGGTTCCCGGCATACATCTGAGGACAGCCTTTATAGTGGGCTATCCGGGCGAAACCGCTCAGCAGTTCGCGGAACTATATCAATTTATCAAACAACAAAGATTCGAGCGCATGGGTGTGTTCAACTTTTCAGCCGAAGAGGGCACTGCCGCCGCCCTGCTCGCTCCCCAGATCAGCCAACGAACCAAACAATCGCGACTGAATAAACTGATGGCCCTGCAACAAGAGATTTCTTTCTCGCTCAACGAGGCCATGGTAGGCAATACCTACAAAGTGCTGGTCGATAGAAAGGAAAATGATTTCTACGTGGCCCGTACCGAGTTCGATTCACCCGAAATTGACAACGAAGTGCTCATCCCTGCTAAGAAAAAACTGCTGATTGGAGAGTTTTATCATGTGAAGATCACCCAGGCGGAGGCCTATGATATTTGCGGGGAGGTGACAAAAGCCTGAATCCATATTAATTAAAATGATCTTTTTGTTTTCAGCAAATTAAAAAGAAATTCTTGGTAAACGCGCTTACTGTGATCCTGTGATCAGAATCAAGATTCTTTATAGTTTCCCCTTCAAATATTTCCCCGTAAACGACCTCTCGCATTTCACAATATCTTCGGGCAATCCTTCGAACACGACATAGCCTCCGGCATCGCCGCCTTCGGGGCCCATATCTATGATCCAGTCGGCGCATTTGATCAGTTCCATGTTGTGTTCAATTACAATAATGGTATGACCGTTGGCAATAAGTGCGGTAAAAGCTTCGTATAGCTTGTGGATGTCATGAAAATGAAGCCCGGTGGTAGGCTCGTCGAAAATAAACATGGTGGGTTTCTCCACACTTCCTTTCGAAAGGAAAGTGGCCAGTTTGAGTCTTTGTGCTTCGCCGCCACTGAGGGTGCTGCAGGGTTGTCCCAGTTTGAGGTATCCGAGGCCTACAGCAGACAAAGGTTCCAGTTTTTCGTAGATGCGGTTGCTGAGGCTGGTCTTCTTATCAGCCTCGCAGAAAAACTCCAGTGCTTCGTTCACCGTCATATCCAGTATGTCGGTAATATTTTTCCCTTTCCAGGTGATGTCCAGCACTTCGTCTTTGAAGCGTTTCCCTTCGCAGCTTTCGCATTTCAGGTATATATCGGCCATAAACTGCATTTCGATGGTCACAAAACCATCGCCCTGACATTCTTCGCAGCGCCCGCCGGGGATGTTAAAAGAGAAATAGCCGGGTTTAAAACCCCTCACTTTCGACAGTTGCTGATCGCAATACAAAGCGCGTATGTCGTCGTAAGCCTTGGTGTAGGTAGCCGGATTGGAACGCGACGATTTTCCGATGGGATTCTGGTCGACATACTCCACATTGGTGATGCGGTCTATATCGCCTGTGATCTTCGACAATTTTCCTGTTTTTTCCGAATGTCCGCCATAGATCTTCTTAAGGGCTGAATGGAAAGTCTTTTTTACCAGCGTGGTCTTTCCTGAGCCGCTAACTCCGGTAACTACTGTCAGCACTTTCAGAGGAAACTTGACGTTTATGTTCTTCAAATTGTTTTCGTGTGCCCCGTTCACC
>CAZNRQ010000851.1:0-1701 GCA_964574845.1 uncultured Bacteroidales bacterium | reverse complement strand
GACCGTCCAGGGTTCTGGAAACTGTTTCATTTCGGAATTGGCCATTTTTACAGCCATCTCCAACCCAATCGAATTTTCTTTGGGTGTTTGACAATTACCAGTCAGAATAAGCGTAAGAAATCCAAAAAAGAACAACAAAAATCGTCCTGTTTTTACCATGTTAGTTTTGTTAATCGTTAATTCCAGTTTCCCATTTTAGTCGCCAAAACAGGTAGAATGAAGCAGTGTAAAACTACGTCGAAGAGGATTGAAAAGTGTTAAAAAGTGTATCAATAACAGGGGACAGGCGTAACAGTAGAGGGCTGGGATTCCCAAATTGCGGGTGAGATTGGAACAACGTAAAAAATGAAAAAATCTTATATTGTTAGTATATAGCTTATTAGCTGAATTAGGAGAATTTATCTGGTAAATGAATAATGTTAAGAATAGATAATGTAAATTAGACTGCTTGAATTGATGAACAATATACTAATGAGAAAGATTACCTACTTTTGCAGAGATTTGATTTATAAGTTAAATTTGCAAATTGATTTTACCTTATTGCTTAACAAAATTGGATATACATTATGGAGACAATGTTGATACAACTTATGAACCAAAAGGCCGCTGGACTTTTACACGAATTGGAAGAACTGTGCCTTATCAAAGTTTTAAAAGAGAATATAGGTATGGCATCACCCAAATTGTCGGATAAATACCGGGGCATAATAAGTAAAGAAGAAGGGCAAAAATTGAACGACCACATTGATCAAATGAGAAAAGAATGGAACAATATCTAATCGATACCAATGTTGTTTCTGATTACTTCGCTGCTTCATTTTCTGTAGAAGGGTTGAATTTTATGGATACCATTTTTGACTCAATTCCAACTATTTCGGTTATTACTCAAATCGAGTTACTTTGCTGGCAAACGGATCCTTTAACTGAATTGAAAATCAAGGAATTTATTGATGATAGTGCTATCATTGAAATCAGTCCTGATATAGTAAGCAAGTGTGTAAATATCAGAAGAAATAGAAAAATAAAAACGCCAGATGCTATTATTGCAGCCACTGCATTGGCATACAACTTAACGCTGATCACCAATAATGAAAAAGACTTTGTTCATATAAAAGGGCTGAAAATTTGTAATCCGTATAAAATATAAAATACTTCTCTTTTCAATCCTGACAACATGATATTTTGTTTGGTGCTATTAGCTCTTCTCCCCCTTGTATTTTTCGATATATTCCGACGAACTCATCCCAAATTCCTGGCGGAAACACTTTCGGAAATGGGACAAATCCCTGAAACCTACCGCATAAGCCACTTCCGAGACATTCATCTTCTTTTGGACCAGCAATTGGGCCGCCATTTTGAGCCGGATATTGCGGACAAACTCTTTTACAGTCATTTCGGTCAATGCATTCAGCTTACGGTAAAGCTGCATCCGGCTGACCCCGATCTCTGTCGCAAACCGTTCAATGTCGAGATCCGGGTCAGCAATGTTCTTCTCCACAAGTTCGATTGCCTTATGAAGAAACCGTTCGTCAGGCGAATTGAGTACTACATTCCTGGGCTGTAACAACATTTCTCCGGTATATTTTTTCTTAAGCGACTGACGGACCGATAAGATATTTTCGACCTTGGTCTGCAGGATCTCAAGGTCAAAAGGCTTGGTAATGTAATCGTCAGCCCCATAACTTAAACCCTCGATCTCAT
>CAZNRQ010000850.1:0-1702 GCA_964574845.1 uncultured Bacteroidales bacterium | reverse complement strand
TCCTAATCCTGAACATACTCCAGCACAAATTGTGTTTGATGAAGTGACGAAAGGGTAGGCTCCAAAATCGATATCAAGCAAAGTTCCCTGAGCACCTTCTGCTAACACACTTTTTCCTTCTTCCAGAGCTTGATTGATATAAATTTCCGAATCTATGAACTGAATTTTCTTCATTTCTTCCACAGCTTGAAACCACATTGCCTCGTACTCTTTGTAAGGGATACCATCAATATAATGTTCATTGATCATGAATTGGTACAATTCTATTATCTTCAAATGCTCAGAAGTAAGGCGGTTGTATTTTCCGGCAAAATCGCTGTGTGTAATGTCGCCAACCCTCAACCCATGACGATTATATTTGTCAGAATAGGTAGGCGCAATTCCTTTAAGAGTAGATCCAATTTTTGAATCACCCTTG
Organism: uncultured Bacteroidales bacterium; assembly: GCA_964574845.1. Classification (GTDB taxonomy): domain Bacteria; phylum Bacteroidota; class Bacteroidia; order Bacteroidales; family CAIWKO01; genus CAIWKO01. Next base: position 1,284 of record CAZNRQ010000850.1, on the reverse strand, counting down.
GCTTGCTCGTAACATGTATCCAATGCCCTGTGAATAGGAAGTATTAAATGAGCTCTTCTTGAAATTAAAAGTTTTTCAGAGGCATGCTGATTAAACAATTTAACTTTCGCAAGTTCTTTAAGCAATATTACAGGGTCTATCACCACTCCATTACCAATAATATTTATTGTGTTTTTGTGTAAAATACCTGATGGAATGGTATGCAAAATGATCTTACTGTCATTAAATTCAATAGTATGACCTGCATTAGGCCCACCCTGAAATCTTGCTATAATATCGTATTGGGGTGTAAGTGCATCCACAATCTTTCCTTTTCCTTCATCACCCCATTGAAGGCCTAAAATTACATCAACTTTCATAATCTAAGCAGTAGTTATTTTTTGTTTCTTTTTTCTTTCTCAATGTTTTTAACACAATAGAAAGTCAATGAGTGATGAGTGATATTTACCTTAAACTGGGCCTCCAATGATTTTTGAATCTCCTGTATCCTTGGATCACAGAATTCAAACATTTCTTTAGTGTCCAGACAAATCAAATGGTCGTGCTGCTTAAATTTAAAGGATTTTTCATAAAGCGCACTGTTTTGACCGAATTGATGTCTTACCACCAGATTGCTGTTTATAAGCAGATCCATAGTATTATATAGTGTTGCTCTGCTTACCCTGTATTTATTATTTTTCATTTTGATATAAAGGGTTTCAATGTCAAAATGACCATCAAAAGCATAAATCTCTTTTAAAATAGTAAATCGTTCAGGAGTTTTTCTGTGTGCATTTTGTTCAAGGTATGAAACAAATATTTCCTTAACATCATCAAATATTTCAGGTGTCTTTTCTTCCATTTCCGTGTGAATAATTTTGTTATAAAGGTACTACTTTTTTATTATTTAGAATAAATCAAAAAAGATTTTGATATTTTCAAAGTATAAAACTATTAATTTATCCTATTAATGTTTTCAATTCCATTGACCTCTCTTAAGCTGTCAATTAAATGCTTCAACTGTTCTGTGTTGTGAATATAGACTGTAATAATTCCTTCAAAAATCCCTGAATTTGTTTCAAGTGTCAACGATCTAATGTTTATGTTCAGTTGTTTTGAAATGAGATTTGTAATGTCCCGAATCATGCCCATTCTGTCAAACCCTTTAATTGTAATCCCTGCTAAAAATTGAAGTGATTCGTTGTTAGTCCATTTTGTCTTTACTAATTTATTCCCATATTTCGACATGAATTCAATGGCAGTGCTGCAATTTGTTCTGTGGACAGTAATTTTCCCATTTTTTTC
>CAZNRQ010000849.1:0-1710 GCA_964574845.1 uncultured Bacteroidales bacterium | reverse complement strand
GTATTTAAGCATACAAAGAAAGCGGTACTTACCGATAGCCAGAAGCTGGACAATACATCTGAATTTATTGATGGCTGTAAAGAAAAGATCCTGGGTAATTATGATAAAGCGATCACAAGTTTTCTGAAATGTTTAAAAACCGATCCTTCGCATACCGCTGCAATGTATGAACTAGCCGGAATTTACTACCTGCAGAAAAAGAGCAAGGATGCCATGCCAATGATCGAAAAAGCAGTTAAGCTGGAACCGGATAACGATTGGTATCAATTGCTGTATGCGAACTTTATGATAGATGCATTACGTTACAAAGAAGCCCGGGCCATCTATGAAAAACTTGCCAAAGCCCATCCTGAGAACATTGAATATTTCTATGATTGGGCGGATGGAAGCATCTATATGGGAAAATACCAGGAAGCCATCGACGTGTATGATATGGTTGAGAAAAAGGTGGGCGTGACCGAAGAGATCTCTTTGCAAAAAGAAAAAATTTATCTGGAACTCAAAAAAACGGATAAAGCCATCGAAGAGATCGAAAAGCTTGTTGCGGCTTATCCATCGGAAACAACCTATTATAATTATCTGGCCGACCTCTACCTAAAGGATGGCAAGACCGACAAAGCTTTTGAAATATATAAGAAGATACTTGAAATTGATCCCACTGACGCCAATGTGCATCTTTCGCTGGCCGATTATTACAGGACAATGAAAGATAAAGTCAAATCGTTTGATGAGCTGAAACTCGCATTTTCCAATGCCAACCTGGGTATTGATACCAAGGTGAAAATACTTTTATCATACTATACACTGACTGAAAAATCCAATGATCTGAAGGAGCAGGCCTATACCTTACTCGACCAGATGATCAAAGCGGATTCCGGTGAAGCAAAGGCATATTCTATTTATGGCGATTTTTTATACCGTGATAAAAAAGTTAAAGAGGCCCGCGATCAGTATTTAAAGGTGGTTGCACTCGACAGCAGCAAATATGTTATCTGGAAACAGTTGCTGTCATTGGAAGCCGAACTGTTGAATTATACCAGCCTTGAGAAAGAAAGCAAACAGGCTGTTGAATTATTCCCGGAACAGCCAACATTGTATCTGTACAATGGTGTTGCCAATTACTTTCTGAAGAATTATGACGAAGCCATCGCGACGCTGAATAAGGGAATTGCACTGGTGGTTTATGACGACGCCTTGCTTGCAGAGTTCTATACATATGTAGGCAACTCTTATTATGCAAAAACCAGTTACAAAGACGCATTTCTGGCATATGACAAAGTGCTTGATGCTGATCCGAAAAATGTTCTGGTAATGAACAATTACGCGTATTACTTGTCACTACAGGGTGAAGAGTTGGAGAAAGCAGAGAAAATGGCAAAGAAGGTTGTAGAATTGAGCTCCGATAGCTCATCCTATCTTGATACGTATGGTTGGGTCTTTTATAAAGAAGCAAAATATGCCAATGCCGAAACATGGATAAAGAAAGCGATTGACAAGGGTGGCAATACCAACTCAGTCATTCTTGAACATTATGGTGACGTGCAATACCATCTGGGCAATACTGATAAAGCCCTTGAATATTGGAAAAAGGCAAAAGAGCTTGGAATGGGATCGGATCTGTTAGATCAGAAAATTAATGATAAGAAGATTGTTGAATAGAGTGAAAAATATTGGAATTAGTTGTTTGTTTGCTGGCTTTGCGGTCATAGC
>CAZNRQ010000848.1:0-1710 GCA_964574845.1 uncultured Bacteroidales bacterium | reverse complement strand
CAATTTTGACTCAACTTTTTTAAAAAAACAAATTAAAGGCTTTAAAAATATCTTTCTCGCCAAATTTGATCCCAATGGGAACGAACTTTGGGCAAAGGGTGTTGGCGGAAATAATAATGATATTGTGATTTCAATTACCAAGGATAATTTAAATAACATCTATGTCTCTGGTGTATTTAGAAGTATTATTTTACAATTTGAGTTAAAAACATTGACGAATATTTCTGGATATACGGATTCATTTATTAATAAGCTTTTCCCAAAAGAAATTGCAGGGTTTGAATACTTAACATACCTTGATATACATCCAGATATTGTCAATGATAAACTTTCTTTTAATATTCCTGATTATTCAAAATCGTTTGACTATATTCTAGAACATTCGATATGTTTGCCTATCAATGTTGAAATTTTTAATGTCGAAGGAATAATGCTAAGAGAATTTGTTGTAGAACAAAATAATACAGTTTTTAATATTTCAGAATTACCTAAAGGTATTTATTTTTCAAAGATGGAAAATGCTGATGGTACTGTTGTAGGAAAATTTATTAAAGAATAAGTTCCCTTTGCGCAAAATATTCTTTCGAATATTTTGAATTAAAAAAATCCTTCCGTATTTATGGAATTCTTACGATATTGCATCTATATTTCCAATTCTTACACTCCCTTTATGAAAACAATCAAAATCCTGGCGCTTATTCTTGTACTCTCGGTATCGGCCATAGCTGTAAAAACCATAGCTCCGGCCCTGGTGCATCAGCGCAACATCAAAGAAATGATCTCGGTGAACGACGACTATAAAACCCTCTGGGCCAAAGCCGATTCGCTGCAAGCCAAAGGGCTTACGCGCTCGGCCCTGGAAGTGGTGGAAACCATCTACACCAAAGCCAAAACCGAAAACAATACGGATAATTTCATCAAGGCGGTGATACACAAACTGAAACTGCAATCGGCCATCAGCGAAGACGATTATGTGAAAGAGATAGGCAGCCTGGAAAAAGAAATTGCCGAAGCTCATTTCCCGGCCAAACCCATTCTGCAATCGATGACGGCCGAGATCTACTGGAAATATTATCAGACCAACCGCTACCGTTTCCTGAACCGAACGGAAACGGTGGATTTTGTGCCCGACGACATACGCACCTGGGACCTGCGCAAGATCATAGAGCAGGTGATACAGAATTACAAACTTTCCATTACCAATGCCGACAGTCTGAAAAAGACTTCCATCAACACCTATAAGGCCATACTCACCGAAAACTATATCAACTCACCCGAATTCCGCCCTACCCTCTACGATTTTCTGGCCCACCGTGCCGTCGATTTCTTTATGAATTCGGAAGCGGGCCTGGTGAGTCCCGCCGAAAGATTCGAACTTGACAAGCCCCTCTATTTCGAAGCTTACGACAAATTCATGAACGAAAGTATCACCACTCCCGATACTTACTCCCTGCCCTATTATGCCACCTGCATTTTCCAGGAGCTGCTGAAGTTTCATGCCAACGATTCCGATCCTCAGGTGTTGATAGATAACGACCTGAAACGACTGAAATTCATCCGCCAAAAATCCATTCATCCCGATAAGGATACGCTTTACATGCAAGCCCTGGAGCAATTGAACCAAAAGTTTGGCAACTTCCCGGCTTCCTCCGAGGCGATCTACGAAATTGCCAATTATTATTATCTTCAGGGATGCAACTATCCCACCAC
>CAZNRQ010000847.1:0-1711 GCA_964574845.1 uncultured Bacteroidales bacterium | reverse complement strand
GAAACAGAACTGTAATGCCAACGAAAACAATATCAACACTCGAAAAAATTGAGAATAATTTGTTTTCTTCTGATGAAGAGAAAATGAAAATGACTCCTGCAGAAAAGGAGATCATGTTGCGGTACCATACAACGTTTACATTTTGGAATGATCACCCAAAATATACAGAACGTCAGATAATAAATTACTTAAAAGATACTTTCGGTATTGAAAAATCACAGGCATATCTTGATTTGCGTCAAATAAAGAGACTACTGGGGAATGTAGAAAAAGTATCGAAGGATTGGGAACGACATCGTTTGACACAAATGGCACTGGATGGATATCAGAAAGCTATGGCCGATAAGCAGTATATTGCTGCGGCAGCATTCCTTGAAAAGATTGGAAAATACAATAAACTTGATAAAGATGAAGATATTATTGACTGGTCGTTGATTAAGGTGACAGATATTGAGCCTACAAATAACATCATTGTTCTTGATAAAAGGCTTTATAAGCCAGATGCACAGGAAAGAATCCTCGCCTGCAGGGCTAAATATAATCCATCCGCCTTACCTGATACTGATTTTGAAGAAGTACAATAATGAATGACACAGAATTCAAATGGTTTAATCAGGCTCAGCTTTACACCATGGCCATTGGTGCTAAAGATGAATATGATGTTTGTTCCCGAGGTTTCGGAAAAACGGAGGGTATTGATGCTCCCAGGTTACGAAGAAATGTAATTTCAATGCCCAGAAGTACTGGAGCATTATTATCGCCTACCTATTCAAAGTTACTTACTAATACATTGCCGGGTGTCTGCGCTGCATTGCATCGTATGGGGCTGAAACGTAATATTCATTATGTAGTAAGAAGAAAGCCTGAAAAGAAATTGAACTTTGCCACGCCCATGGTAGAGCCATTTGAGTGGGATCATACAATGTCGTTCTGGAATGGTACTTTAGTAAATCTTATATCTTTCGACAGGCCTATGTCGGCAAATTCTTTCAGCCTTGATTGGATAATGGGATTTGAAGCTAAATTTTTAGATTATAAAAAAATCACAGAAGAAGTATTTCAGGCCAATAGAGGAAATGAACATCATTTTAGGAATTGTCCCTGGCATCATGGAATGGTTTTTACAACTGATATGCCTACATTCAAATCAGGTATGTGGATATTGGATAAAAAAAATCTAATGAATACGATTGCTGATCCTGATTGGGACGAAAGGTTAACGTATAATGATATTATTGACACTATAAGAGTAGTTTTCAGGGAATACAAGGAATACTCGGAGAAAGATGATAAGTCGCCATATTATATAAAAAAAATTGATGAACTATACAAGGAACTAAACTTCTATAGAAAAAAAGCAATCCTGTATTCAGAATTTGACATTTTTGAAAACCTTGAGATCATTAGTGAAAAAAGAATTGCAGATTTTAAAAGGGATCTGCCGACTTTTATCTTTAATACAAGTATCCTAAATATTAGTCCTAGGAAGGTTCAGAATGGATTTTACAGTGCATTAAATGAAAAGGTTCATACTTACGAGAGTTATAATAATAACTTCCTTGAATCTCTTGATTTTGATGATAAAATTGTTGGTAAAACGAAAACTTGCAAAGTTGATGGTGATTTAGTTCATGATTTGCCACTGCGAATTGCATTGGATTATAACGCAGCTATCAACAATGTATGCACCGGCCAGCGGGTAGAAAACATT
>CAZNRQ010000846.1:0-1711 GCA_964574845.1 uncultured Bacteroidales bacterium | reverse complement strand
TGGCTGTAAAACTCTTCTATTTGTTCTTTAGTGATCATATACGTGCAAATTAGTGTTCCAAAAATACAGAAATAATTGAATATGCCGATAGGATCATAACAAAAACGGATTGAAAATTTCGAAATGGAGATAATTAGTATCTTTGCACAAAATGGCTCCGTAGTTCAATTGGATAGAATGGCAGATTCCGGTTCTGTTGGTTGGGGGTTCGAATCCCTTCGGAGTCACATGATAGCAAAAAAGCCCTGAAATCATTCAAGGCTTTTTTACTTTTCATAAATTCATTTCTCAAACGATTATTCCATCGTCATATAAGGCAGTTCATCCTCTCTGGCTAATTTTTATCAAGGCATCCAGGTCGGTAATTTCCAGCGATTTACCATTAGTAATAACCACCCCCTCTTTCTCAAAATCCTTAAGTGTGCGTATGGCGTTTTCGTTGGAAATATTAGCCAGTTCAGAAAGGTCCTTTCGGGAGATCAGTTTATAAATACTGATATCCTTAAAATTGTGATGAAGATACAAAAGCGCATCCGCCAGGCGGCCACGGGTCTGCTTTATGGCAATACTAGCCAGCCGCTGAAAACGACTGGTACCATTTATATTGAACTGCTTCAGCAAAACCATTGCAAAGTGTGGATTGGCTTCAGCCACTTTCATTACATCTTCTATAGCAAAATAACAAACCTTAAGGTCGGTCAAAGCAGTAACACTGGTCAGGCTATAGCCAAAATCAGTAAGAGAATTGGTAATAAACCTTTCGCGTCCAACAATTTCCAGCAGGAACTTCTTCTTATAAGGAGAATTAATATAAACCTTTGCCAATCCATAGCAGATATATACAACATGCGCTGTGGAAAAACCTGTCGCTGGTAATTTTTCTTTTCTTTTAAAATATGCGATTTGGCTTTGAGGTTGTATCACTTCAATTTCGTCATCTTTCAGATTATCAAATAAGATACAGTTATTTACACAAGCTTCAGCAACACAAATTTTACATAAGGCTTTATGCATTTCTCTCCTCTAAGAATTAATAATGGAATGCTTTTAATTAGTCAAAGATAATATTTTTATAAAAAACCTGATAATTATAAGGACTTTTAATTAATTTTAGCCATTCAAAAATTGTTTATGTACTGATTTTGAACAGGCTAATATGGGAATGATAAATATCAATAGTATACTGACAATTAAATTAAAGGCGAAAAGAACAAGCCATTGAATAAAGACTATTTTTGCAGCCAATACAATAATATCAAGTGAACCTTAAATAATTTTTAAAATTTATACAATGAAAAAACTTCTCGTATTAAGTATCATGGCATGTGGTTTTATCATGCTTTTCAACAGTTGCGAAAAAGCAACTATCGATCAGGGATCGAGTTCAAAACCTTATGATCCGAACGCTGTTATTCCTACCATGCATTTCAGCACCGACATCCTTCCTATCTTTTCGTCCAATTGCATAGGTTGCCACAACAGCCAAACTCCGGTTATGGAAGCAAGTGTTGCTTACGACAACCTCATGAATGGTTATGTAACTGCCGGAGATCCTGCTAACAGCCTCCTTTATCAGAAGCTAACCTCTGTCACCAGTTCACATGTGGGTAGATCATCTGAGGCACAACAGGAAAAAATATTCAACTGGATTACCCAGGGTGCTTTAAACAATTAACATTTTAAAAACCTTATTTTAAACATCATACTATTA
>CAZNRQ010000845.1:0-1716 GCA_964574845.1 uncultured Bacteroidales bacterium | reverse complement strand
ATGATACTACCAAAGGATTCGTAAAGGTTATTTTATTGGTTGAAGATTCGGCCATTTATTATTCCAGATACCTGCCGCTACTATATACTAATGTATTGTTGCAAACTCAGCGCATCATTGAGGATGTTAGTTCCGACGAGCTTTTGAAAGTATTGCGTTTGAGGGCACGTCCTAAAATTTTGCTGGCTAAAAATTATGAAGATGCTATCACCATTTTCAATAAGTATAAAGAGTATATGCTGTGCCTGATAACCGATGTTAAGTATGAAAAGGATGGAGTGGAAGATGAAAATGCGGGAGTTAGCCTGGTAGAATATGTCAGAAGTCAGATTAAGGAAATTCCAATCATATTGCAATCGTCGGATAAAGAAAATGCCAACAAAGCATTTGAATTAAAGACAATTTTTATAGACAAAAATTCGACCACTTTGCTACAGGATGTTCAAAGCTTTATTACGCACTATCTGGGTTTTGGCAACTTTATATACAAAAATGCCGAAGGCAAACAAATTGCAGTAGCCCGTTCGCTAAAAGAATTTGAAAACTATTTAAAGATTATTCCAGACGATTCGTTAATATATCATGCCAAGCGAGACCATTATTCGCTTTGGTTAATGGCAAGAGGCGAACTGCAGCTAGCAAGGTATATAAATCCATATAAAGTTAATGAGTTTAAGTCGACAAAAGATCTTCGCGATTTTTTACTAAATGCCATTGAGCTTCATCGCAACGAACAAAACAAAGGTAAAGTAATAAGTTTTGAAGAAGTGGATAATTTGGAGGAAAGCAGTATAATTAGTCTGGCATCAGGTTCTTTGGGGGGCAAAGGTCGCGGAGTTTCGTTTATAAATACGTTGATTTATAATTTCGATTTTCATAATCTTATTCCAAATATCAATATTCGGTGTCCGAAAACACTCATTATAGGGACAGATGAGTTTGAATATTTTTTGGATAGAAACAAACTTCGCACCATAATAAACGATGGAACGGACTACCAAACTCTGAAAGAACAATTTGTTAAGGGTACATTAACTGAAGGACTCATCAAGCGATTGCGCAAAGTGCTAAAGCTAATTCGTAATCCGATTGCGGTGCGTTCATCGGGTTTATTTGAAGATTCGCTAAAACAACCTTTTGCGGGTATTTTTGAAACATATCTTTTGCCCAACAATCACCCTGAGGTTGATGTTTGTCTCGCCCAACTTATGACAGCCATTAAACTTGTTTTTGCTTCGGTTTATTCGAAAGTGGCACGAGGTTATGTGGAAGCAATAAATTATAACATTGAAGATGAAAAAATGGCTATTGTTTTGCAGGAAGTTGTTGGGAATCGTTACGGGGATTGCTTTTATCCTCATATTAGTGGTGTAGCACAATCGTATAACTATTATCCTTTTGGACACATGAAACCCGAAGAAGGAGTGGCAATTGCTGCTGTTGGCTTGGGCACCTATGTTGTGGATGGCGAAAAGGCCTATCGGTTTTCGCCCAAATATCCAACCACCGAGAACAATACTCCGAAGGACTTGTATAAAAATTCGCAATTGCATTTTTATGCGGTTGACTTGAGTAAGAAAGATATTAATTTGATGGAAGGGGAGGAAGCTGGATTGATAAAACAGGATATTGACATTGCCGAAAATCATGGAACACTGCGTCATTGTGCTTCTGTTTATGATGCGGAAAATGAAAGAATCATACCCGGTATAACAA
>CAZNRQ010000844.1:0-1716 GCA_964574845.1 uncultured Bacteroidales bacterium | reverse complement strand
TGTTTCCTGTAAAGGTTAGTATCCAATGTGCCCTTCTTAATCATGTCTTTATAAAAGGGTATCCATGCTTTTAGGCCCGCCTGATGAGTCATCAGGTTTTTTAGCAAAATATGAGCTTTATTAGAGCTATCAATGCCCGGAAGGTATTTAGCTAAAGCCGAATCAACACTTATTTTGCCTTCTTCACTGAGTTTCATTACCGAAATGGTGGTGGCAACAACCTTCGTAATCGATGCCAGATCATATAGGTCGCTGTTTTGGACTGCCTCTTTCTTATCGTAAGTGTGAAATCCAAAAGATTTGTGATATACCACCCATCCATTACGTGCAACCAATATTTGGCAACCGGGGTAGATAGAGTCTTTTATGCCCTTATTGGCAAGGGAATCGATCTTCTGTAGCTTCTTATAATCCATACCCACAGTGGCGGGAAAAGTGTAGCCCAGGCGTATCTTGCCAGTGTTGAATCCCGAATGTAAGGGAAATAAGGCGGAAGCTGTAACCGGCAATTTACCACCAACAGCAATGCCCCCAAATATGGCTTCGGCTGAGGCCTGCTGAGAGTATTCATTGCTCTGGTAGGCCACGACTATAGCGCTTATTGAGGAGGTATCCGTCAGTTTATCCAGGGAATAGGGATTGGTGAGCAAATTGATGATGACACGCTTTGTTTTCTTGATATCCTGAATAAATGTTATGATATCGTCGGAAAGGCCATAGTTGTTTTTGTCAGTAACGTTGGTTTGATGGACGTTGATGATGATCAGATTTCGGTCTAGAAGCTGCTGTTTCAAATCGGGGATGTTGGTAGCAGAGAAGGTTTTATCAAAACTAAAATGCTTGATGGGCGCATAATAATCAAGGGTTTGATCCAGTTTATCATTGGCTGTGGTGTTGAACGAAACCGAGGCAATTTTCTGGTTTTGCAGGTTTTTCAGAGGCAAGATAGAGAGGTTGTTCTTAAGGATGGTGACAGATGCCTCATAAAGCTTGAGATTGAGTATTTCGGAATTAAGATTGTTGAGATCAGCCGTAATATTTTCCACTACCAAAGGTTTCAACTTCGAAAGACCGGCCCTATATTTATAGGTGAGCACTTTGCGGCATTTTTCGTCAATTTCTTTTTGAGTAATAATGCCTTTTGTGATGGCATTTTTGATGAAAGCTATGGCAGCAGGAACATCATTTGGCATAAGCAATATATCACTTCCGGCCTGCAGGGCACGAAGCTCGATGCGGCCAGCCGAATCGGGCACGCCAACACCTTTCATTCCCAAAGCATCAGTGAAAATCAATCCTTTATAGCCTAATTGATTGATAAGGATATCTCTCACAATTTTTGTTGACAGAGAGGAAGGCAGGTTTTGAGTGGTATCGAGAGCCGGAATGAATAAATGTCCGCACATGACGGAGGCAACTCCATTTTTGATCAATTCGCGGAAAGGATAGAGATCGATGCTATCGATAATGGCGCGACTGTGATTTATGGTGGGCAGGGTTTTGTGCGAATCTTTGTCGGTATCGCCATGGCCAGGAAAATGTTTCGCGCAAGCGAGAACACCATTGTCCTGCATGCCTTTCATGTAAGCAAGGGTTTTTGCGGCAACGTTTTTGCGGTCTTCGCCAAAAGAGCGGGCGTTGATGACAGGGTTTTTGGGGTTGGAATTGATATCGGCCACAGGGGCAAAATTGATCTGAATACCCAGTCGTTTGCAC
>CAZNRQ010000843.1:0-1717 GCA_964574845.1 uncultured Bacteroidales bacterium | reverse complement strand
TCTCGCTTTCTTCAAAACCTGTTACAAGTTCTAAATCTTCAATGGTAAATGTCCGCAAGCCCTTTGCCGCTTTTAATATTTGATTTTTCATAACTTTTTATCCTCGATAATATCTTTAATCGCCGATTGAAGTATTTCCGCTGTTATTAGCAGATTAGAGTTTGATTTAGAGAGTTTTTCAGCTTTAGATATAACGCTTACAATTTGCCTGAATCTGTTTGCCTGATTAAATATCAGTTTTACTGCCGATTCCTCCATTTGGGCTTCTGACAATTCTTCAATAATCTTGCTGACTTCATTAAAATCAAAGCTTTCAAACTTTAGAATTTCTGAAAATCTGTCATAAATATGTCTAAATCTTGAAAACTTTTTATTTGCTTTACCCATTCCTATTAAAATAATCGGTACATTTGTTCTGTCGTAAATATCTCTCAATGTTTCAATCGCCTTTGAATCAGCAAGCAGATAATCTATTTTATCAACAATAATTGTTCGTGGGCAATCTATTAGCTGATTTACAACCTGATTAAATATATCAGATGATTTATGCAGGGGGCTTTCACCCAATTCTTCTATTAATTCCTCTAAAAACCATCTTCCTGACATCATATTTGAACTTCTTAAATACACCGCATCGTTTTTAACAGCCCACCACAGAGCTGTTCTTGATTTACCAAGCCCGGGCTCACCGTAGACTAAAGCCATTCGTGGAACTCCTTCTGGTTTATTTTGAATAGAATTCATCAGTGAAATAAAGTTTTTCACGTTTTGAGTTCTTACAAATGTTTTTTTCATTTTTTAATCCTCATAAATTAATTTATACTCATCACTTTGTTTGTAATTAGCTAGCCATTGCCTGTCTTCAGACGTTGAGCATCCATTTTTTATAAACCATTCATACCTTTCATAATTATTCATAAATACAGGTTTTATTTGAGTTTCTATCATTAGTGGTTCGTTTTTTATTTCCACATCTGGTGTTGATTCCAAATATTCACTGTCCATCTGTACTTCAAGGAACTTAATATCCTCTTTCGGCAGATATTTTTTAACGGCTTTTAAAGTTTTATTCTTAAATTTCTTTTGTTTTTGAATTTTCTGTTTAAAGTCTTCCATATCTTTAATATCTCCGAGATGATAAGCCATAGGGTGAGTTCCTGTAATTCTTTTGGCTGTGCATAAATATTCGCCTTTTGTTGAATATACCTTGATTTTAGTCAGGTCAAACAGGCTGTATTTAATCATTACTCTGTCTCTAAGCCCATAAAGCTTGTCGCTGTTATAATCAAAGCCTAAAAACCTTATTCCGTTTCGATTAATAGTTTTTACTTCATAAGCCAGCATTAAGTCATCAAGGCGGTTTTTGTCTATGTTTTGGCGTTCTCTTGATTCAAAAACTTCTTTAATACTTCTTGTTCTATCATTCGAGCAGGGTTGAGAGTGTCTAAAATCAAGCCAGGCGTTTATCAGCTGTATTGCCTCCTGAATTGTGGGAATGTAACCTTTATGTACTTTTTCATGTAATTGTTTATGAAACTTTTCATTTCTTTTTAAATGAGCAGGCTTCATTTCTATTGAACTTCCGCTATAGCTTGGAACAAGTTTTTCAAACTCTTCCTGAAATTCTTTGAAAAACCTTTCGATGACTTTTGCTTTAGCGTTATACGGTCTTGCGTAAACGGGTTTTATTCCAAGATTTTCATATATCCCGTTAAAC
>CAZNRQ010000842.1:0-1717 GCA_964574845.1 uncultured Bacteroidales bacterium | reverse complement strand
CACATCGCCTATCAATGGAACCATTGAGGAAATTCCTATCAAAATAGGACAATTGGTTCAGCCGGGTATGCCTGCCTTCCGCGTGGTGAATTTCAGCAAGATCAAGGTGGTGGCCGATGTGGCAGAATCCTATTCGCCCAAGATCAAATCGAACGACAGTGTGTTGGTCTTCTTCCCTGACTTTAATCAGGAGATAGCTACCCGTCTCAGCTTTACCAGCAAGTTCATCAACGCCATGAACCGTACCTTCACCATAGAAGCACAAATAAAATCCATGAATCAGGAAATGCGTGCCAATATGATAGCCGTTATGAAGATCAACGATTATAAGGCTCAGGATGCTATTGCCATTCCGGCCAACGTGGTACAGGAATCTATGAACGAACATTTCGTTTATGTGGCTGTAGAAGAGAAAGGGAAGAAGATAGCCAGAAAACAGACCATCACCTTAGGGATGAACTATAACGGATTGACCGAAGTGCTGAGCGGACTGAAAGTCGGCGATAAAGTGATCACTACGGGTTATCAGGATGTAAACCCCAACAGTGTACTTAACTATTGATCGTATTACTGTAAATTAGAAAAGTGATGAAAAAAGCTAAAGATAAAATTAAAGAGTTCTTTGCGACCAGTTGGGCCATCGACAACAAAACCAGTGTCTATGTGCTGATCGTACTGATCACAATATTGGGGATCAAGAGTTATATCTCCATCCCCAAAGAACAATTTCCGGAGATCATTGTTCCCACCGTGCTGGTGACAACCGTTTATCCGGGAACTTCACCTGTGGATATCGAAAACCTTATCACCAGGCCCATCGAAAAACAACTGAAATCCATTTCGGGAGTAAAAACCGTTTCCAGCAATTCGGTTCAGGACTTCTGTAGTATAGTCGTCGAATTTAATACCAACGTGGGTGTGGCTGATGCCAAACAAAAGGTAAAGGATGCTTTGGACAAAGCCAAGGCCCAGTTGCCCAACGACCTTCCTAAGGATCCCGATGTTATGGAAATTGACTTTTCCGAGATTCCCATCATGTACATTCAGGTTTCGGGAAATTACGATCTGGAGAAGCTTCGCAAATATGCCGAGGTAGCTCAGGACCGCATCGAATCGCTCAAAGAGATCACCCGCGTGGATATTGCCGGTGCTTTGGACCGCGAGATTCAGATCAATGCCGATATGTACAAGCTGCAGGCGGCAGGGGTGACCATGTCGGATATCGAAAGAGCCGTATCGTCCGAAAACCGTACCATTTCGGCAGGAGATATATCTTCTTACGGAATGAAGCGTACCATTCGTGTGACGGGTGAGTTTCAAAGCGCCCGCGACATGGATAATATTGTACTGAAATCCACTACAGGCGCCATCGTTTATTTAAAAGACGTGGCCGAACTGAAGGACGGGTTCAAGGAACAGGAAAGCTTTTCGAGGCTGAACGGACAGAATGTGATCACCCTCAACGTCATCAAGCGACAGGGACAAAACCTCATAGAAGCCTCTGACAAAATTAAGGATGAGATCAAAACCCTGCAAGCCAACACTTATCCCGAAGACCTGAAAGTTACTGTCACCGGCGACCAGTCGCGTTTCACCAAAAACACCCTGGAAGAGTTGAACAATACCATCATCATTGGGTTTATTCTTGTGATCGTGGTGCTGATGTTCTTCATGGGCTTCACCAATGCCTTCTTTGTGGGTTTGAGCGTACCGCTTT
>CAZNRQ010000841.1:0-1717 GCA_964574845.1 uncultured Bacteroidales bacterium | reverse complement strand
CATTAACCATCGTTGCAGTTCTCATAACTGCTTTAACATTTGCACAAACAACAAAAGTGGTAAGTGCATTTAATTATCTCAGAAACGGACAACTCGAAAAAGCTAAACTCAATATTGATGAAGCTACCGCCAACGATCAGACCAAAGGACAGGCTAAAACCTGGTTTTATCGTGGAAATATTTACCTGAGTATTTATCTCACCAAAGAACCAAAATACAAAGCTTTAGATACAAATGCTTTACAGGTTTCTTACGATGCTTATCAAAAAGCAGTTGAATTAGACCCTCAAATTTCAAACGAAAACCTCATGCCTCCATCACCTATGATGGGATTGTATATAATAGGGGAGCAGTACTACAATCAGGGAGTGGATCTTTATAATAAAAAGGATTATCCCAATGCCATGTCAAAATTTGAAATGACTAAAAAGATCAACAACATCTTTGGAGCTAAAGATTCTACAGCAACCTTTAATGCGGCTCTGTGTGCTATTCAGCTCAAAGACAACAAAAAGGCAAAATCATATCTCGAAGATTTGGCCCGTATGAATTACAAACAGGCTATGGTTTACACTCAGTTAGCCGGAATTTATAAGGCAGAAGGCGACACAAACAAAGCAGCGGTTACCATTGGTAAGGGTCGTAAGGTTTTCCCATCTGATTTAAACCTTATCATTTCTGAAATCAATATCTATTTGGCCAAAGGCAAAACCAAGGAAGCTCAGGATCTTTTAGATCTGGCTGTTTCAAAAGATCCAAACAATGCCACATTGCATTTTGCGGTAGGAGCTAACATGGACGAATTCGGAAATTTCGAACAAGCTGAAAAATCATATCTGAAAGCTATTGAACTTAAAAACGATTATTTCGATGCTTATTACAATCTCGGCGCATTGTACGTCAATACAGCCGCTACAGTGATGGAAGAAGCCAATAAACTTCCCATTAACGAAACAGCAAAATATGATGAGTTGAAAGCCAAAGCTGATAAATTATTAGAAAAAGCTTTGCCGGCACTCGAAACAGCCGAAAAACTTAATCCAAAAGATTATAACACTTTGATCACTCTGAAACAATTGTACGCCAGAAAAGGGGATGCAGAGAAAATCAAAGCTATTGACGAAAAGATTAAGACTTTAAAATAAGACTACATGTAATCAAATAAAAGAAAGGAGAGAGAAATTTCTCCTTTCTTTTCATAATTCGTATTATACATAATATTAATTATGGGTAAAAAATTCTTAATTGTTTCTGATCAACTGACAATCTTAGTTTCCATAACTCAATTAATAGATTCGTGTAAATTAAGTTATAGAATGCCTAATTCTATCCTGCCCAAAATCTTTCAAAATATTGCAGTGAAATTAAAATAAATCTGTACTGAAAAAATAAAACCATTCTACGATACCAAGAATACTTTCCTTGATACCCCAAAAAAAATCGTAGATTCTATAATTAGTATAGACGATTCCTAATAAAGTCCCGTTGATACTAAATGAATTTCTAACGATACCAGAAAAAATTCCAACGATACTAGTTTGATTTTTATTGATACTAATAAAAACTTTTTTGCAACCAAAAATAAGTTCGACGCAACTTAAAAAAAGTTCGACGCAACCAAAATTTCCTCAGTATTTTCGGGCATTCTTGAAATTCAATATAGTTGCATGGGAAGAGTTTATTGTGTTAACAATTATAATTTTCCATACCCTATTAA
>CAZNRQ010000840.1:0-1718 GCA_964574845.1 uncultured Bacteroidales bacterium | reverse complement strand
GAACAACAGTCTTTTCTGGAGTGTTTATTATCTGATTTGGGAAAATTAGATTTGGATTATTAAGTTTGTTAAGTTTTGCCAATTCCTGCCAGGTGGTCCCATATTGCGATGCAATCTTCCATAGCACATCCCCGGATTTCACGGTATACGATCCTGCAAAGGCTGGGCTGATACTGCTCATGATGAGAGCTGTTGTGAGACAGATGCTTAATAATTTTCTTTTCAAAATAACACCTCCGAATTAATATTTGATAAATTATTTTAAAATTTCCATAATTAATTATAGTATTATAAAACATAACTAATATGCCACATTTTATTAATAAATATGTTATTGTTGTATAGTTTTTATAATGAATTTGGGTATATATAAAATGCTCCCCTCAAGGTAGCAGATCTCATTAGATGACTGCCAAATCTGGGGGAGCATTTTAGTTTTCTCATGCTTCAAAATTCTTATTTATTTACATTGTACAATTTTTAATTAATAGTATAACCTTACCAGTTTGTAATTGTTATTTGTTGGGTTTCCTGGTTCCATTCAACGTTGCATCCCAGTGTTTCAGAGATAAACCTTAGTGGCAGCATCGTTCGTCCGGGATAGATCAATAACGGTTTTACATTTAAATTGTCAGGGTCGATTATCTTTGAAACGCCATTGACTTTAGCTGTATTGTTACCAATCCAAAGTTCAATTGTGATGTCACCCCTAGTAATTGTTACCTTCTTTTCTGATTGGCTCCATAAAATTTTACCTCCCAATGGCTCAATAACAAACCTGATTGGCAGCAAAGTACGATTTCCTGTTATGATTGGCGCTACATCCATTGGCTTGCGGATTTCATTTCCAGTTCCTAATTTTAGGAATGAATCCGTATTCCCAACACTGAAAAGCAACATGTCAGGAGGTGTTTCCACTACTGGTTCCACGCTTCCCCCATTATGTCTAACCCTTGGAGTTGCTGTCGCAATGTTTGATTGTCCAGCATAAGCGCCACCCGTTACAATCAACTTGAAGCTATACTCTTGTCCGTTGATCAATCCGGTAACCGTAGCGCTGGTGGATGATTCGGTCAAGGTCTCAGTTATTTCCGAATCAATATAAATTGCTCCATCCGTGGATTGCTTAACTACAATGCCTGTCGCTCCTTCTGGTGCTGAAAAAGTAAGATTTGCAGAGCTGTTGCCCCCTGAAGCCTCAAGGTCTACAATAGGTCCTGGGGCAAATTCTGCCGTTGCTACCTTGGATAGACCATCGAATTTCCCTCCAGTTATTACCAGCCTGAAATAATATGTTGTTTTGCTGGCGAGACCAGTAACTGTTGCAGTCGTTGAAGATACAGTTATTGGAGTTAATAGCGTGGCTGGTGTAAAAGTTATTCCGTCCAATGATTGTTCCACACTTACACTAGTGGCCCCTTCAAGTGGAGAAAATGTCAAGTTTGCCCTAGTACCAGCTAATGCTGCAGACAAATTCGCGATACCGTTAATATTCAGGTTGCTGAACTTGAAAACTGAAAGTGTGCTGCATCCATGGGAACGATAACTTGCCAGCATGCCAATTCCATTGCCATAAGCTTCTGGAAGTGTAAAGTTGTCAATTAGCTTTGTTGTTCCATCCCATAAATCAACAGTAGTTGCTGATGTTTCCAATCTTATAGAGTGCAAATTCCCATCCGTCAAAGTTGCAGAGTCAAGCTCTGTAATATATGTTGAAC
>CAZNRQ010000839.1:0-1723 GCA_964574845.1 uncultured Bacteroidales bacterium | reverse complement strand
TTATAAAGATACTACTTTTTTATTATTTAGAATAAATCAAAAAAGATTTTGATGTTTTCAAATCAAGATAGTGTTAATTTATCCTGTTGATACTTTCAATTCCATTGACTTCTCTTAAGCTGTCAATTAAGTGTTTCAATTGTTCTGTATTGTGGATGTAAACTGTAATAATCCCTTCGAAAATTCCCGAATTTGTTTCAAGTGTCAAAGACCTGATATTAATATTCAATTGTTTTGAAATGAGATTTGTAATATCCCGAATCATCCCCATACGGTCAAACCCCTTAATTGTTATCCCTGCCAAAAACTGCAATGATTCGTTGTTTGTCCATTTTGTTTTTACCAGTTTATTTCCATATTTCGACATGAACTCAATTGCAGTGCTGCAATTTGTTCGATGTACAGTTATTTTGCCATTCTTTTCAATAAGGCCTATTACTTCATCACCAGGTATTGGTTTGCAACAAATGGCCATATTGTAATTTATGTTGTCAACCTGTGAACCAAGAAGCAATGTTTTGGGTTTCTCTTTCGAACTATTGTCCTCTTGAATAATTTCTTTCTTGATTTCAGCATGTCTGCTTCTTGTAAATGGGAATTTTAGATAGCGAAACCAATTATCTCTTTCTTTTTCAATAAAACAACTTTTTACATCTTTGGGGCCAATGAACATGTTGGCAGTCTCCAGGTATAAATTCGCAGGACTTGAGAGATTGGTAAAATGCAGAAACTTGTTGACATTTGAAGTGTTGAATTCAATTTGAAGTTCTTCGAAAATATCTTTTAATCGATTTTTACCAAATGTTGCCTGTTTTTTTCTTTCTTCTTTAATATATGCTTTGATATGGGATTTTGCCTTTGCTGTCGTGACATAATCTATCCATTCCTCTTTGGGCGTTTGTTTCTCCGAAGTGATGACTTCTATCTGGTCCCCGCTTTTTAACGTATAATCAAGAGATACGAGTTTGTGGTTTACTTTAGCCCCAATACAATTATTTCCTAATTGGGAGTGAATGTTATAAGCAAAATCCAGTGCGGTAGATTTTATTGGCAAAGTCTTTAGGTCACCTTTAGGAGTAAAGACATAAATTTCGTCAGCAAAAAGATTGAGTTTAAAATCCTCAATAAAATCAAGAGCATTTGACTCCGGACTTTGAAGCAATTCCCGGATTTTAGCGAGCCATTCATCCAGACCTCCTTCCTGTTGAGGCCCGTCTTTATATTTCCAATGTGCGGCATAACCTTTCTCTGCAATATCATCCATTCGTTTTGACCGAATCTGAACTTCAACCCATTTTCCTGATCCGCTCATAACCGTAGTATGAAGGGCTTCGTAGCCATTTGCTTTTGGAATTGAAATCCAATCTCGGAATCTGTCTTTATTTGGTCGATAATGATCAGTAACTAAAGAATAAACATTGAAACAAGCAGATTTTTCTTTTTCAACAGGGACATCTAAAATAATTCTAATGGCAAATAAATCGAAAACTTCTTCAAAAGGGATTTCTTTTTTACGCATTTTTTCCCAAATAGAAAATATAGATTTAGTTCTTGTCAAAATGGTGTTTTCAATTTTCCGTTCCGTCAAATCTTTTTTAATAGGAGCAATAAATTTTGTAATGAATTTTTTACGAACAGGTTCAGATTCTTTTAACATCAAAGAGATGGTGTTGTAGATCTCAGGTTCAAGATGTTTAAATGCAAGGTCTTCCAGTTCTGATTT
>CAZNRQ010000838.1:0-1726 GCA_964574845.1 uncultured Bacteroidales bacterium | reverse complement strand
CCTTTAGCCATTGCGATTAGATACCCCAGATTTTTTCTTGCGTAATGTCTGATTGGTAAAATTTTAGCCAATTCATAATCTAAATTTTGCTGACTGTCTATTGAATAGAAATCACAGCCAGATAAATGGAAGGAACTTGGACTTTTGGAATCGCCTACTACAACGAAGGGTAGGTGATGTCGCTCCGACTCCCGCGACAATTGGCTCAATACAGGGTTATCAGGCCCTGCAATTGATGTGACTACAAGAGTGGCCTTTTTCATTGAAGTTCCTTATTGAACGGTGTGGAGGAAAAACCTACGGGCACCAAAATTCCACCAATAAGTAAATAAAGTTGCAATCAGTTTTGATGATAAAAAATGCAGACCAAGATAGGAGGTGAAAGCCCATATGGCGGCTGTATTTATTGCTAGCCCAATTCCTGTAATAATAAAATAAAAAAATAATTCAAAATGGAAATTTTTAATAGTGCGAATTTTGAAAACAAAAAAAGTGCATAAAAAATAATTGAAAATAGTTCCACTCATGAAAGAGAAAATGGAAGATTGAAGATAGTTTATCCCCAAAAATCGTGTTAATGCAAATAAGAGTATAAAATCAAGCAATGTGCATACACCACCTACGAGCAAATATTTAGAGGCTTGGTTAACCAACTCGTTATGATCTTGCGATGTTGTTTCAGACACAAGGTTACAGTCGTTCATTAATGCTCCAATTTGTGTCAGTTAAAACATAAGTTGCTACACTCGGGCTGGTTTGATAAAGGGGGCCTTCAGAAGGAATCGAAGGCGGACGTAATAAAACAATACAGAGAATGAATTTGTGATTGCATTAGTTGAAACGCGAGGGGAGGGCGCTCTATAATGAATGGGGACTTCAGCATATTTAGTCTTACGAAGTAAATACCGGAGTTCGGTTTGATAGAAATGAGCCTTGGACAGAAGATTATAGTCAACAAATTCGCTGACAATATTTGCATGGAAGCCCTGAAAACCAGAGGTCATATCGTACAATTTTGTACCCAATAATAGATTAGATAATAGTGTGCCTCCTTTGGATAAAAGGGTTCTCTTTATGGATGAGTCCATGATTGATCCACCATTAATAAACCGGCTCCCGAATGCACACTCATTCCCTTCGGATAGTACCCTCAGAAACATTGGCAAGGCCATCGGGTCATGGGATAGACCAGCATCCATTTCTATTATAATTTGATGATGGTTTTTGAGCGCTTCTCGATAACCTCGAATATAGGCATCTACCACATTTTTGTTTTCTGGTGCCCAAATAGTAACAAACCTATGATCCATCGAGGCTAGTTTGTTGCAAAGGTCGAGAGTATTGTCTTTGGACGCTTTGTCAAGCACAAAATATATTTTGCCGCAGCCAAGATGATCTAAAACATTAATCAGTGAGCTTACAAAACCCTCAAACTCTTCTTGTTCATTTGCCATGGGGATGACTACGGCAAAATCATATAACATGAGGCCACCTCGTCGATTTCACCCTATCCAGAGAAATACATAACTTATGCCCCTTTATAAATTCTGGACATTTGTTTGGGGGTGATAGTGGAATATCGCTGTGCCAATAAATTATTATTTGGGGCGAAAAAGCGCCCAGTCCTACCTGGATGGGTTGGGAGGCCGCTTTGGCAGCAACCAACTGCTCACTTAGAAGGCATTTCCTTGGGCGGACGGTCCTATGCTTGATATGAGTCATATTT
>CAZNRQ010000837.1:1402-1727 GCA_964574845.1 uncultured Bacteroidales bacterium | reverse complement strand
AATGTTGACAAGGCAAGTTTACCTGGCAATGAAAATATCGCTCCGTTGGAGTATGAACACACATTGTTTTTGATTCACGCAGCTTCGTATAATAAGGATATTTGTGCGAAAATCCGAAGCGCCATAAGTGGATATATCACATCTCAATTTAGTGCGCATGGCGATTTCTATCGTTTCCATTCAATAAATCAAATAGAAAATATTGAATTAAAACCTAAATTTTTAGAATTTTTAACTTCATTTGGCTTGAATTACAATGATATTTATTACAAGGAAGATGGAGATTCAAATGCAAAGAATAATTATCCATTGGAAAAACTATTCC
>CAZNRQ010000837.1:0-1392 GCA_964574845.1 uncultured Bacteroidales bacterium | reverse complement strand
ATGCGTTCAACATTACGGTCAGTGGTCTAATAATTTTGGATGAAATCGATAGTAACTTTCATCCCTCATTGTTAATGAAGTTAATTAGTATTTTTAATGACCCTGAAATTAATAAATCTAACGTACAATTATTGTTCACAAGCCATGACACCAACATGATGAATCCTTCCTTGATGAGAAGAGACCAGTTCTACTTTGCTGAGAAAGGAGAAAACGAAGGAACAAGATTGTACTCTTTAGCTGAATTAAAGGGCATAAGAAATGATGCGGATTTTGCAAAACAATATTTAGCAGGATTCTATGGCGGTATACCGATGCTTTCAAAATACTTGAATGATGTAAATATAGAGAATGATGGAACCTTGGGAAGTTAAAAGAGAGGATAGCAGAAAAGAAAATTCAAAAAAAGTGTTTATCATTTTTTGTGAAGATGGGGCTGTAGAACCCACTTATTTTGAGCTGTTCAAACGAGAGGATGTTCATGTTTCTGCATTTGGTAACTCAAAGAAACATCATGCTCAGGTCGATTATGCAACTGAATATTTCAGAAAAAATGATTTGATTGAATTAAATCAGGACGGAAATGAAGTGTTAAAATTAGATGATGGGGCTCAAGTTTGGTGTGTTTTTGACCGTGATAGAGAGCCAAATGATCAAAAGGACACGGCATTTAATGATTCTATAAATACAGCAAATTCCAAAGGAATAAAAACCGCCTGGAGTAATGATGATTTTGAATTATGGATTCTACTTCATTTTGAAGTTGTTGACCCAGAAGATTTGGAATATTTAAATAGAACAAAATATTATGAGCGTTTGACGGAAATTTTGAAGGAACGTTTACCTAAGGAAACTTTGTTTCAGCACCCTAGATTTGATTATTATACGACTATGAAATCGAAAAATAAATTTCTTAGATATACTTATCAGTTAATGAAAGGAAGTCTTGATGTTGCTATTGAAAGAGCTGAAAGGTTAGAGGCATTTCATTCTGCGAATCCGCCCAAACCAACGCATTTACATTGTCCCTGTACAAAAGTACATCTACTTGTAAAAGAATTAATAAGTTGATTAGGATTGAATGCTCTTAAAGCTTTAGCATAACCTAATATGGGCTTCCGTTAAACTAAATCATAAATATCCGGCATTCACTTGATATTATAATCTCTTTGGAAGTTCGTTCCCAGAAGCTCTGATTTATGACGATGCCTGGACGATCTGGATTTGGCATTATCTTCATTAAAAACTGAACCCCGGGGGAAACAGTATCTTCGGTATCTACTATTAATTTTAATAAACTTTCATTTGCAAAGTATTGGTTAATTAATAATGCCTATTTTTGAACGAATGATTGTTTATTAAAGTTTTCACTTCAACATCTTACTCTAATCC
>CAZNRQ010000836.1:0-1730 GCA_964574845.1 uncultured Bacteroidales bacterium | reverse complement strand
GCTAAAAAGAAATCTTTCCAGACAAAAAAATTCCTTCACTCATATCGATCTAAAGATTTACTTTTGCCGGCAAAACTAATAAAACGACAACAAAATGCGCTACGATTCAGCTTCTAAAATTCAGGATATACTACAATTCGGTGAATATGGAGATGTAAATCCCTCTGTTACCGATTCAGCTACTTACACCTTCATGCAGGCAAAAACTATGAGTGATACTTTTGACGGTATTGAGAATGGTTGTTTCCTTTACTCACGACACTGGAATCCCAGCAACCGATATTTGGCAGATGCCATGTCGGCTATGGAAGGTACAGAATGCGGATGGGTGACTGCTTCGGGCATGTCAGCCATAACATCTACTCTGCTCCAACTTTGCAATGCCGGCGATCATATTGTTTCGAGCTTGTCGACTTATGGCGGAACCTATGCATTCCTGAGCAACTACATTAAAAAATTCAACATTGAGGTAACTTTTGTCGACATCACGGATCTGAAGGCAGTTGAGGAGGCGGTTAAATCAAATACCAAGCTGATCTATACCGAAACCATGACCAATCCCATGCTTCAGGTATCAGATATTCCTGCTTTGGCAGAAATTGCACACAAACACGATATAAAACTAGTGGTTGATAATACCTTTACCCCTATGATGGTACAACCTGCATTATTGGGTGCCGATATAGTAGTTTACAGTATGACCAAATTTGTTAACGGAAAGAACGACTGTGTAGCTGGTGCCATATGTGCCAGTAACGATTTTATTAATGGAATTTCGAACGTTAATGACGGAACTGCCATGCTTCTGGGTCCTGTGCTTGATCCCCTTCGTTCCAGTAACATACTAAAGAACCTGCATACTCTGCACATTCGCATGAAGCAGCATAGCTATAATGCTCAATACCTGTCCGAAAAACTTAGTAAGTTGGGACTGGATGTTAAGTATCCCGGTTTAAAAAACCATCCCGACCACAACACCATGCTTAAGATTATGAATCCTGAGTTCGGATTCGGTGGCATGTTAACTATAGAAATGGGCACTGCTGAAAGAGCCAGCCTGTTGATGGAAAAAATGGAAAAGGAAGGTGTAGGTTATTTGGCTGTTAGCTTAGGCTATTTTAAAACCCTTTTCAGTAATTCAGGAAAAAGCACTTCATCGGAAATTCCTGAAGAAAAACAGAAAGAAATGGGTATGTCGAACGGATTGGTACGTTTTTCAGTAGGATTAGACCAGGACATCAGCCGCACCTTTGACAGGATTAATAAATGCCTGGTCGAATTGAATCTGATATAATTACGATGAAGCCCTGTTAATTCTATTGAATTGACAAACACGCGTTGATAAAATCTAATGATCAATTCAGTTTTTGGCAAAAGTATAGAGTATATTTGCAAAAAAGACAATTATGTCAGTAGAGATCAGAGAGGTTACCACAGCCGGTGATAGAAAAAAATTTGTAGAGCTGCCATTTTCAATTTATAAGGGGAATGCCTATTGGGTACCCCCAATGAAGAAGGATGAACTTCATAGTATCATGCCGGAATTCAATCCTGCCTTTGATTTTTGCACAGCTAAATTTTGGATTGCTATGCAAGGCGATAAGTGTGTAGGAAAAATCGGCGCACTGATCAACCATCGTTATAACGAAAAGAAGAACGAAAACCTCGGGCGAATCTGCCGAATGGAATTTTATGATGATTATGAGATAAGTTCAAAACTTTTCCAGACA
>CAZNRQ010000835.1:0-1730 GCA_964574845.1 uncultured Bacteroidales bacterium | reverse complement strand
GTCAATATCTTTACCGATGGTTGGAAGCTTTGCCCTGCCCTGTATATAAGTCCAACGTGCATCAGACGGCACAAAGAAAACCTTCTCGGCAAGGTATTCGTTTTTATCTTCGGGATCAGCGCCATCGCTCTTTTGAGATGTGAGCTGCTGAAACATTTCCTCAAACGCATCAGAAATATATTTCAGGAAGATGAGACCCAATGCCACATGCTTATACTCGGCAGCATCCATGTTCTTCCTCAGTTTGTCTGCCGCTTTCCACAATTTCTTCTCTAAGGGCTCTTCCTGTTCTTCTTTTTTAGTCTTTGCCATGAATCGGTGTCAATATTTTCAGGTTACATTATAACAAGTCTGCTAATTTAAGTTTTATATTTTGAATGTAGCCATACATTACGAGGTAAAAACAACCTGATTGGCACACCTGCCCGTTTTTTTGCGTTGAAAATACAGAGAATACTCCGATTGAATCGTGCAAGCGAGGCATTATTGGATAAAATATGTTGTTGGGGAGGTCACGGTTCATTTTTAAAACTAAGGGATGCGACTTTTTATCTATGACAGGTGATTCCCCGGTTAAAATTTTGAATTTAGCAGCAGATCGGGAGGATTTCAACCAAATTAATTTTATCCAAGGGGTCAAAGAAGGAATTATTTACTAATATCTTGAGGGTAAACGGCCAAAACCAACCGGATATCCGTTGTAGGAGCCTTATTTTTTTCAGGACGGTGCATATTTCCCAATTACGAGAGGCTGTTCAAAAAATGTCAAAAACTGCTCGATTCCTGTTAAATTCTGTATGATTTCTGTCAAATTCTGTACGATTCCTGTCAATTCCTGTCAAATTCTGTACGATTTCTGTCAATTGCTTGTTTCGGCAAAATAAAAAAGCCTTTTTCTGCTAAAAATTGCCATGCTCCGGCCTATTTCTACCTGCAAAAGGATAGTTACTACTTAAAACCGCAATGTATCTACCGAAAAGCGATGCTTTTCTACCAAAATCTGCCAAAAAACGATATTTTTCTACCAAAATCTACCAAAAAGCGGTGCTTTTCTACCAAAATCTACCAAAAAACGGTGGTTTTCTACTAAAATCTACCGAAAACCAACTGAAAATGGCATATTCCTGGATGCGCTGCTATTTAGTGTGTTGAAATAGAGTGATTTAAAGTTGTGCGGGACTTATTCCGGGCGATTATTGCCCATTTTTTACCGTAATGATGCCGTTATGGGGGGTAAAAGAGTGGAGGGATTGCTAAAGGATCGAGAAAGCCCAAAGTTGAAAGCGAAGCTTAGTCAAATGTTAAGATTGGTTCAGGCGCTGGTCAAATTCTGAAATATTAAACAAAATAAATCGGCGCTGATATTATATTTTTTTATATTTGAAGTGGCAATTTCATTGACTGGAATTTTTGCGAAAACATGATAATAGCCAGTTTGACACTCCACAATCATAATTTTTATTGAAACTTTGACAGATTAGTAATTGAGAAACAATAACAACCTATTCCCATGAGAAGATTAGCGTTAATAACCTTGGTTTCACTATTGGTCTGCGCTTCGCCGAAGGTATATTGCCAAGCAGCAGGAGACTCGTTAACAACAAAATATGTCTATTGTGAACTTGTTGGAACTGCAAAATTTCTAAGCACAAAGGTTACTGTTTCTGTTGATTACGGTGGAAAAAACGCTCTAAATATCCAGTGTGCGCCGGTTCAAATTGACCACCTCG
>CAZNRQ010000834.1:0-1732 GCA_964574845.1 uncultured Bacteroidales bacterium | reverse complement strand
GAATAATCAGTTGGGGCAGGTTACTACTCAACTGAAGAAGGTGGATGATCAGATGAAAGGTATCAGCAAGTCGGGAGGGATGATCAGTAATTTCTTTGGGGGTATGACTGCAAAATTCAAAGAATGGGGTAGTACCATAGCCACAGTGTTCTCTGTTACGGCAATTACTTCATTCTTCAAAGGATCAGCACAAGAAGCTATAAAGGCCGAAAAGTCGGCTCAGCAATACGGATTTGCCATCAAGAATGTTGCTAAGGGAACCCAGGCAGATGTTGACCAATTGCTGCAGCAAGCTAAGGAACTGATGGGAGTATTCTCGCATGAAGAAATAGAAGTTGCCGGAAAGAAGATGATTGATTTCGGTCTTTCGGTTCAGGAGGTGAGCACGATAATGCCCTTGATGGTGGACGCAGCTGCTCAGTCGAGATTTGGACTGGAGGAACTTGCCACGGCCATTGATAAGGGTAAGGAAAGCGGAGTATTCTTCAAGTCTGCTCTGGGACAATTGGGTGTGAACTTCAAAGATACCGGAGATAAAGCACAAAACTTTAATCTTATTGTGCAAGGGCTTACCAAATTTACCGGAGGAAACTCAGCTGCCCTGACTACCAACTGGGGAAAACTGAAGAATCTGGGAATTATGTGGGAAGAGCTGAAAGAACACTTAGGTGAGCAAATGTTTGGTGATACTTCCAACGGAGTTATAGGGGGATTGACCAGTCTTACAAAATATCTGGGTGAAAATGCTGTGGCTGTATTTAATGTCATAAAAGCATTGGGTTCATTGTTGCTGGGGCTTACCGTATACAAGGTAACGGCATTGGCTATTTCGGCCATAGAAAAGATCAGGATAGATTATGCGGCCATAGCCATAGCCAGGACAAAGGCACAAACGATAGCTACACAGGCTCAATCAATGGCAACCGAAGGTCAGGCAATAGCTACAGAGGGGGCTGCTGTGGCACAGGAAGGATTGAATACGGCCGTGAAGTCAAATCCTATTGGATTGATATTATCTGTACTAGCTACCGTAGTTGCACTGATATGGCAATATGCTTCGGCTACGAATAAGGCTACGGAGGACCAGAAAAAATTCAATGAAATACTGGAAGAAACCAAGTCGAAGTTGAAAGAAAATGAAGCGACATCCAGACAACAGCAGATGAATGTTAAATCGCTGTTTGAGGCATTGAAAGGCGAACAAAAAACGCAGGAAGACAAGTTGATCATCTATGGGAAAATAAACGCGATGCTAAAGGATGAGCATATTCCCATGCTACTGAATGAAAAGAGTTCGATAGATGATGTGAAGGCCGCGGAAGATGCTCTGACAGGAAGTATATTGAAAAATATGCAGCTAAGAGCGAATCAGATACAATTAGAAGGCAAAATGAAGCTTGGAGCCGAGGCGCTTATGGCTGCTGAAAGGGTAGAGAATGAAAGACTGATAGCTCAAAAAATAGCACAGGTAGTTGCTCTTCAGGAAAAACTGAATGGAATAACCATGACTGTAAATGACTATCAGAGTAATATTTTCGGAGAATCGGATATAAAGGGATTCAGCCAAACATGGTCGGATATATTGGCAGATGCTGTTGCTGCCGGAGATATAAAATTGTCGGATAATCTTAAGGATGTTGCCAAAAAGCTTGAAAAAAGAAGGGATGATTTTAAGGCTACTGCTGATAGTTATAGTAAAGAATCTGAAAAATATATTGTTGCAGATAAGAAG
>CAZNRQ010000833.1:0-1733 GCA_964574845.1 uncultured Bacteroidales bacterium | reverse complement strand
GATTTGGAGTAAGCGTTATTGATTCGGTTTGCATTTATTACATATCCTAAGTTTATCAACAATTTAGAGATTTAAATTACTTTTTCCATAGAAATTATCCATCTGATTATTTTTTTAACTATCAAGAACTTGACTAAAATCAATAATCTCTGAAAAATAATCTTGTTCTATTACACTATTATCAACACCATTAACATGGATAAGTACTGGCCTATATGATAATCCCTTAGGGCGTTTTAGCTTCTTTATTTTTTGCGCTACTTCTTTAATAACAGTCTCAGTAATTTTATCTTTTGAGAACTTAATCTCACAAACATAGCAGGAACCAAAACGGGTTTGAATTAAATAATCAATTTGACACCCCTCTTGAATAGCTGTTTTATGCTGAAAAAATGGATTTTCAGAAATAATATCTTCATGATTAACAGCTAACTTCTGCCATAAATAAGCTCTGTTATTTAAAACCATATTCTCAAATTGCAATGCGATAATTGTATTCCAATCTGGCAACAAAGCTAATGACTTAAATCTAAAAGTATTTCTTGCAATTTTTGTCTTATATTTGTCAATATATTTTAAGTAAAAGCGTAAGTAGTTATCACTAAGTCTAAACTTACTAAGTTTAGCATCCTCTCCATTTTTTAGGTGCCATGTGTGATCTCTTTTTACAAAACCAGCTAGTATCAGCTCCTCTAAATATTCTAATGTTCTGCCAGACATTTTCATATCAAGCGCCTTACTAATATCTTTGAACTCCTTTTCGCCAGCGGCAAGAAGATTAATAAGCTTTTTATACTCTTCGCTATTTCTAAGAAAAAGGTTAGAAAAAAGTTGATCAAACTCTTCAACTAGAAAAGCGCCACTAGTAAAACACATATTTTTAATATTCTCTTCTGCGCTTAGGCGAGAATCAACTTCTTCCAAATATCTAGGTATACCCCCAGTAACAGACAGAAGCTTTAACTTTTCCATAGCTGAGATGTTGATTCCTTTTTTACCCCAAAAATATTGGCAATCTTTTAAAGGCAATTCTTCCAATGTCAGAGTAAACGAGATTCGTCCTACAAATCCTGTGCTATTTAAGATATTCTTTTCAATCCAAGAGGAAGCAGATCCACATAAGATTAAGATAAGAGATGGATTTTTTTTAAAACGTAAGTCCCAAGCATTTTTCAATTTACCAAGAAAATCTGGATCTCTTGAGCCCATCCAAGATATTTCATCAAGTAAAATAACTACTCTCCCTATTTGAGTTTTATCAGCTAGTAACCAAAATAGATCATTCCAATCAGCAGCATGGATATGAGGAAACCCTTGCTTATTTAATTGATTTGAAAAATCATTTCGTTGTGATTGCGCTGTCGATTTTTCCGTAGGAGCAATTCCTGACAAAGAAAAAAATTTATATGGTTTTGCAAACTCTTCAATAAGACGACTCTTGCCTATTCTACGCCGTCCTCGAACTACCAACAAAGAAGCAGATTTTTTATTAATAAACCTACTCAATGCGCTTAATTCATGCTCACGTCCAATAAAGTTCATAAAATAATCTCGTACAGTAAAACAACAAATAGTTTTTTACAGCACCAGTATGCAATAATATTCTGGAGAAGTAAATGATAGCCTATAAAAAAACTAATTTTGCCAATCTTTGGAAAAATCTTATGAAAGTAAACATTATAGCGTTTCCCTAAAATAAGGAGCCTAATAACCGCAATGTCCACACCAATTTT
>CAZNRQ010000832.1:0-1733 GCA_964574845.1 uncultured Bacteroidales bacterium | reverse complement strand
GTATGACTTTTTCTGTGAATCTCACAACCGAGAAGGAATCCGAAAATATTATTTTTATGACTCAAAAAATTAAATTTGCTGAAAGATATGAAGGAGATGAAAAACTTGCACAAGCACATAGACGACAAAAACAGATTGTTTTATGTGAGATATATAAAAAAATAGGACTTGAAGTAACAGAAAATAATGATTTAATTCTTGGTATTTTTGACCCTACAACAAAACAATTTGTAAATACATCTGCTGAAAAATTCTTAAACGATTTCATAGCAGTATCGCTACTCAAAGGACATTTTCAAGGGAATAAAGGTTACGAACTTGAAATTTTACCATCATTTAAAAATACGTTGGACGTATTTAATAGTACAGATGATGAAATTGAAGAATTACCACATAAAATAGTTGAGCAAAAAGGAAAACGGTCAATACCTTTAGCATTAAGGTACAAAGTTTTTAAAAGAGACGATTGTAAATGTATTGCATGTGGTAGAAATGCAAAAAATGGAGTGATTTTACATGTTGACCATAAAATTCCTTATTCGCTTGGAGGATTGTCTACACTTGATAATTTACAAACATTATGTCAAGAATGTAATATTAGTAAAAGTAATAAATTCATTGATAAATAATATTGATAATCTAAGTGACAATTAATCATGCAGGTTTTGTATGTAAAATAAAAAAAAAAATAAAGACAAAATTATTGTATGAAAATAATGAAATTAATGTATGACAATATCGTGGAAAACCCCACAGATGCTAACCTTGCGCCTAGCCCAATGCTACTTAGGTTTGAGAGTGTCTGCTAGGCTGACGCCATACGCAGTTTAAGACTGTAAATATGTAGCACTGGGCCAGCGCCTGTCCGTTACCAACAAGGCAAATGATTAATGAAAATGAGAACTTATATACTTGTTATTCTAGTTTTATTATCATTTAAAACTGCACTTGGGCAAGATAATTGGACACAAAAAGCAAATTTCCCCTGTATTGGAAGAGCTGCTGCATTCTCGTTTTCTATTGGAAGAAAAGGTTATTTCGGATTGGGCCAAGATAGTACAGCTATAATGAAAGATTTATGGGAATGGGATCAATTAACAAATACATGGACACAAAAGGCAAGCTTGCCTGCACTTCCAAGACGAGTGGGAGTTTCGTTTTCCATTGGAACAAAAGGATATATTTGTGTTGGCGATGATTCTTTAAATCATGGTTCACGAGAGGTTTGGGAATGGGATCAGAATAATAATTCTTGGAGTAAAAAAGCAGATTTCCCAAATGATAATGCTGGTTTGACAGTTGGGTTCTCAATTGGTTCAAAAGGATATATAGGAACTGGAACAGGTTCGAATATAAACAATTCCAAAGAGTTTTGGGAATACAACCCAAGCTCTGACACTTGGACAAGGAAAGCAGATTTTGGGGGACAGGCACGCTATGATGCGCAAGGTATTTCCATTGGTGATAAAGGTTATATTGGGGGTGGATGGGATGATCATGGTGTTTATTTTTCTGATTTCTGGGAATACGATCCAAATACGGATACTTGGTCAAAGAAAGCTGATATGCCTGAATACAGAAGTAATTCAGTTGGATTTTCTGTATGTAAAAAGGGATATTTTATGGGAGGACACTGCAATGATGGTACTAACTTTTGGTATTCTAATGATTTAATTGAATTTGATCCGTTGACCGATACCTGGACACAAAAAACACCATTACCTTCCTTTCCC
>CAZNRQ010000831.1:0-1735 GCA_964574845.1 uncultured Bacteroidales bacterium | reverse complement strand
CAGAATTGTTTACAATGATTTATGCGGTACATTAAATTCTAATAAAATAAATATCGTGGTTCGCCCTCAATTTGTTGCAGGCACCGTTACCGGAGGATCAACTCCTATCTGTTATAATATCAACCCTGGTTTATTAACTTCATCCATCCCAACAGGTGGTAATGGAGTTTACAATTATCAGTGGCAAGATTCTATTTCAGGTGGCGCTTGGAACAACATTATCGGACAGACCGCTTTAACCTACAACCCTGGTACCTTAACTGCTAACAGATCATTCAGAATTGTTTACAATGATTTATGCGGTACATTAAATTCTAATAAAATAAATATCACCGTATATCCTGTATTCGATCCTGGAACTATTGGTGTTGCTCAAACAATATGTTACAATACCCAGCCGAATGTCTTGGTAAATATTATCTCCCCCTCAGGTGGCGATGGTACATATACCTATCAGTGGCAATCTAGCCCAGACGATGCAAGTTGGAGTTCTATTATTGGAGCAATAAACCTAAGTTATCAACCTCTGGTTCTAACAACTCCCACATACTTCAGAAGAATTGTTACTACTGGCAGTGGATGTGGCAGTGGCCCATCCTTACATTAATTATTAATTATCAACAATAAAAATTATAAAAAAAGAACATATGA
Source organism: uncultured Bacteroidales bacterium (assembly GCA_964574845.1). Lineage (GTDB taxonomy): Bacteria > Bacteroidota > Bacteroidia > Bacteroidales > CAIWKO01 > CAIWKO01. The sequence continues at coordinate 1,084 of CAZNRQ010000831.1, read as the reverse complement.
AACGTTTTTTAAAAATTCTGTTTTTGCTCGTTGCTATAATGGCAACCACAAGCAGTGGTTTCTCTCAAACAGGGACCTTTATTAATTTATTTGCCCAGACTACGGTCTATACTGTTACCGGTGGTGGCAGTTATTGTGCCGGAGGAAATGGTGTTCCTGTTGGCCTGAATGGGTCAGTAGTTGGAATTCAGTATCATCTTCAATACCAGGGTGGAAACACTGGTACTATGATACCTGGAACCGGAGCATCTTTATCTGCTGGAAATCAAACTCTCCCGGGAACATATACATTTACATCATATGATCCCTCAACAGGATGTTGGTTGCCAATGGCAGGTTCAGCTATTATTATTGTTAACGCATTACCATCAATTGTATTTACTACGAATGGTCCCACAACCTTCTGTCAAGGAGGAAGTGTCACTATTACAGGAAATGTTAGCGGTGGTATACTACCTTACTCATATCAATGGCAATATAATGGAAGTACTATTTCAGGTGCAAACACAGCAAGTTACACTGCCAATTCACTTGGAACTGGTATGTATAAGCTGATTGTAACTGGAGGAACTTGTTCAAACAACAAAGATACTTTGGTAACCATTAATTCTTTACCTCAAGTATTTAGTGTTACTACTACCAATACACATTTTTGCCAAGGCGGAGCTGGTGCTTCACTAACGATCTCCGGATCTGAAGTCGGTAAAAGTTACCAAATCAAGAATGGCTTAATCAATGTTGGTGCACCTCAGACGGGGACAGGAGCAGCTTTAACCTTTACTGGAATTACCACTAGTGGTGTTTCTTTGACGGTAATTGCTACCAACCTTTTGACAGGATGCACATCACTTATGAATGGAACTATACAATTTATTATGGATCCATTACCTGTTTCTGCGGGAACTATCATAGGAATTACAACACTCTGTGAAGGACAAATGGTAACCTATACTATTCCTACGATCACGTATGCTACCACCTATTTGTGGACGGTACCTAACGGTACTATCATAAGCGGTCAAGGAACATCAAGTATCACTGTAATAGGAAGTATTCCGGTAACAACCAATATTTCTGTCTTCGG
>CAZNRQ010000830.1:0-1736 GCA_964574845.1 uncultured Bacteroidales bacterium | reverse complement strand
TTTGGGCTCCTCCTCTTTTTTCATTTTTATGTCTTCGTTTTCCATAAAGCAGCGTTTTTATTAGAATGGAGGAATTCCATGTTTCTTGATCGGACGGTCTTCTTTCTTCTGGCTCGATATCTCCAGCGAATGCAAAATAAATTCGCGCGATTTGCTGGGTTCCACCACCGCATCCACATAGCCATAAGCAGCGGCTACATAAGGATTGGCAAACTTCTCTTTATATTCCTGTATCTTTTTCTTACGGGTTTCTTCGGGGTTGGTCGAGTTTAATATCTCGCTTCTGAAAATAATATTGGCAGCTCCTTCGGGTCCCATAACGGCTATCTCGGCGGTAGGCCAGGCAAACACAAAGTCGGCCCTCAGGTGGTTCGAGCACATGGCTATGTAACCTCCTCCGTAAGCTTTTCTCAGAATCATGGTGATCTTCGGAACGGTAGCTTCCGAATAAGCATAAAGCACCTTGGCTCCATGACGGATCACACCGGCATGCTCCTGATCAACGCCCGGCAGATATCCCGGAAGGTCGACCAATGTAACCAAAGGAATATTGAAGGCATCGCAAAAGCGAATAAAACGGGCGGCTTTGTCCGACGAATCCACGTCCAACACACCTGCCAGCACCATAGGCTGATTGGCAACAAAACCTACCGATTCGCCTTCCATACGCGCAAAACCTACCACAATGTTGGCAGCAAAACGCTCCTGAACTTCAAAGAAGTCGGAATCGTCGCAAATGGCCTTGATGATCTTTCTTACATCATAAGGTTTCTTCGAATCCGTAGGGAAAATCTCATCTATTTTATATTGCTTGTAGCGCGGTTGCTTCACGGCAAACGACTCAGCTTTCTTCGTATTGTTCCAGGGGATAAACGTCACCAGCTTCTTGATCTGCTCGAAACATTCGGCTTCGCTGTCGGCAAAAAAATGAGCGTTACCCGTAATTTCGGCATGAACGCGTGCACCGCCCAGGTCTTCCATCGAAATGTCCTCGCCCAGCACCGTCTTGATAACCTCGGGACCGGTAATGAACATCTTCGAAATTTTATCTACCACAAAAACGAAATCCGTCAGCGCAGGCGAATACACCGCACCACCGGCGCAGGGGCCCAGTATGACAGATATCTGCGGAATCACACCCGAAGCCAGCGTGTTGCGATAAAAAATTTCGCCATAGCCTGCCAGCGAGTTCACACCTTCCTGAATACGTGCACCGCCCGAATCGTTGATACCTATCAGGGGAACTTTCATTTTCATAGCATGATCCATGATCTTGGTGATCTTCTTGGCATGCATATAACCCAGTGAACCTCCGGCAACCGTAAAGTCCTGAGCAAAGATACAGATGGGATACCCTGTGATGGTACCGGTTCCGGTCACCACGCCGTCGCCCGGCAGGTATTTCTTATCCATATCAAAATCTTTTCCGGCATGCTCCACAAACATATCATATTCGTGAAACGAGCCATTATCCAATATAGCCAGGATACGCTCGCGGGCGGTCATTTTTCCGCCGGCTTTTTGTTTCTCAATAGCTTTTTCGCCACCACCCTGCAACGCACCTTGCATACGTTTTTTAAGGTCAACAGTTTTTTGTCTTAGTGACATAAGGTTGGTATTTAATTTATAAATTGGTTACAATCAGTTATGTTATCCCAAAAGGGGCGACAAAGATACAACAAAAGCCTTGCCGATGCTATGGTTTTTTGTTAATCAATGTTAAAGAAAAGATAAAT
>CAZNRQ010000829.1:0-1738 GCA_964574845.1 uncultured Bacteroidales bacterium | reverse complement strand
GAAAGGTTTCAGCATTTGTCTCAATTGGCAGTTCTCAAACTGTAACAAATCTTGACATTTCTGCTATTGATAATTCACAATTTTTTATTGGATTCAGATGGATAACTGATGCCATAACTGCAAATAATCCTCCCTTGATTATTGACGACATTACTATAACTGCGACAGCAGCTTCGGCAATGACTTTTTCGTCGTGCACAACCACTCAAACAAATGTTAGTACTGTTGCCCCATCAGCAGTAAATCAAGAAATAATCGGGATACAAATTGTAACCACCGGATCCACAACTCCCCTTTCAGTTACTCAATTCACTGTCAATGCTAATGGCTCAACCAATATAAATGATATAAATGCTGCCAATTCAGCAAAAATATACTATACCGGAACTAGTTCAACTTTTGCTACTACAACGTTATTTGGGCAAAACACTCCTACGATAGCTAACTTTAATATTACGGGAAGCCAAACCTTAGCCAGTGGAACTAACTATTTCTGGCTGGTATATGATATTAAACCCGGAGCCACCTTAGGTGATGTGGTTGACGGAGAATGTACTTCATTAAATGTAAGTGGTGTCAGGACACCCACTGTGACAGCACCCAGTGGAAACCGCCCAATTGCGATATCCTATTGCACCAACACGAATACTACAAACACTATTTATTATATTAATAACTTTTCTACCACAGGAGGCACGACAAATATTACAAACAATGCGTCTGGTTTTTCTACTGGTGGTTATGGAAACTTTACTGGTATGACCGTGAGTGCAACTCAAGGAAATAGTGTCAACTTTTCAATAACTGTATTGACTTATACAATGGGTGTCGGAATATGGGCCGATTGGAATCAGGATGGTGATTTTGCCGATGCAGGAGAACAGGTGTATAACTCTGCAAGCTATATTTCTGCGGCGACCGGAAGTTTTGCAGTTCCACTTACTGCTACACCTGGCAATACCAGAATGAGAGTCGTTGCTGATGATCTGTCAACCTCTCCTGTTGCCTGTCCCGGTAACTCCTATACCGAATGTGAAGACTATACTTTTAACGTCATTGCTCAGGTGCCATGTTTGGGAACACCCAATGCAGGAACTGCAACCATATCCTCATCATCAGGATGTAGTGGAACAGGATTTACACTTTCTTCAGCTGGTTTAACCACTGGAGGCGGTATAAGTTATCAGTGGCAAACATCTGCTGATGGTATATCAGGGTGGACCAATATTGGTGGTGCAACTTCAACTTCATTAAGCACAAGCACACTAACAACAGCTTACTATCGTTTATTGACCTCTTGTTCAAATAGTGGTTTAAGTAATAATACGAATATTGTATCTTATACTGCTTTAGGATGCACCAATACTAATGTTCCTGCAACCGGCTCAAATAATGTTCTTTGCGGGACCAACACCAATCTTTATGATGCCGGTGGTTCCGGAGCTGATTATAGTGCATCTTCGAGTGGTTATACAGTTCTGGAAAATTCTGGAACCGGAGTAATAACTATTTCCGGTAGTTTTACGGCAATTGAAACTTGCTGCGATCATCTAAATTTCTATTCCGGTATTGGAACAGGAGGAACCCTGCTGGCAACATACAACGGAACTGGAACAATTACTCCTATTATTAGTGCCGCCGGAATACCAATTACAGTTCAATTTACATCCGATGGTTCTATTCAGGGAGCCGGTTTTGCCCTTCAGGTAGCATACTCCGGAACTTGCGTGGCATGCAC